>JAMOPC010000473.1 GCA_027064845.1 Desulfurococcales archaeon
GTATCAGTATACCAGCCAGCAAACGATTGTCCTTGCAAAACACCTATTTCTTCACCAACAACATCAACACTATACCATGACGAATCAAGAAAAGTCCACTTCGATGAATCATTTGTACTACTTGTTTCCATGGGCTTAACACTTATTGTTCTAACATTCGATAACACTGATAATTGAACTATCAATAACAACACTAGAACTAATACGGAGTACCTCATGTAATTCATCAACACCCACCACAGAATAAACCACTAATACTCAGAAAATAATCCAACTTAAATAATAGTATAAATACCATAAATATTAAAACATTACATTAAATAAAAAACATATTTAACTATATAAAATACCTTATCTAAATAATCCTATTTCTCAAAACAAATTAAGAATAAATCATAATACGTATTTCTCTAAATATTCAACAGCTATACTATATTTATCATATATGATCTTGCTGATAGATTCAGTTATTTCTATGATTTTCCCGGCAAGCTAATTCATAATTATAGGCCGCCTGTCCCGACATTATATACACAAGATCTACTAGCTAAAAGTGCCTTGAGATAATCTTCAGCAACTTCCTCCACATAGACAAAGTCTTTCCTTTACTCTTCATCTCCATAGATTAATAATGGCTCACTCCTCAAGGCCCTCTCGATAAACTAAATTTATAGATAACACCAGCAAGTGGTCCCGGTCTCATCCTCAGCCCATATATGTTGAAGTATTTGAGAACAACCATTGTTTAGCCATAATTCTCCGCATAACCCTTAACAAGCACCTCATCACTAAGCTTTTGTAGCACCATAAACGTTTTTAGGCCAAACTACATGATCCTTGCGATCAGGGAGCCTAGTGTTAATATCAGGGTTTGGACTTGATCCGAGGGCTACATACCACTAATTCCTCGCTGGTATAAAATACTATGTAAAGGGACTGATCGCTATACTCATTACAACGGCTGGTTTTCTATCAATGCTACACGTCATAACGTCAATAGCGTTAAAAGAATAGAAATGCATACACAACAGAGAATAGAGAATCTCGAAGAATACATTAGAGAAGTCTTAAGGGAAAACCGTGTCGATAAGAAATCTTAACCTATCGTAGAGTTTATCGATCCTCTTCTCGGAGATAAAAGCTGAAAGAATGTCTCTTAAGTCTCTCCTAGACAGTAATCCTAGACGGGCATAGAGTATATATGATGAAGCAATTAATAAGAGGCCGAGAAACCAGTGAAGCCCAAGAAAATACGATAATATCCCTAAAGACACTGGAACGACAACAGTCTTGCCTATAGAACGCATATCGAGATAAAAAGCAATTCTATGAGCAACAAGTAATGAGTACAGAAAACCAAAATATGTTCCAAGCGTAAAAGATGTGGCTGCTCCTAATCCGCCATATCGTGGTACTAGGAATAGGTAGAGTATGATTCTCGGAAGGTTTTGTGAAAGACCAATCCCCAGAACCATTCCATAGTATCCATAAGCATAAATCAAGCTATTAATACAAGTAGTGATTGCTAATGGAACAGAACTAAACAATAGGATAGTTAGGATATTGGATGCTGAAACATATTCTTTGCCGAGAAGACTCAATGGAAGCCATGGATAAACAGCTACAAAAACAGCTACTGGAGTCATAAATAATAAACTTATCCTTAGTGCGCGTGAGGCTGCTCTCTTCCTACCATCACTCATACCACTGAGAACCGGGAGTAATAAGCCAAGTATACTAGTCGATACACCTAATACGACTCCAGAAATAGTATATGCTACATAATAGTAACCTGTCTCGACAGCACCAGTAGAGCCGAAAACAAACAATACGCCGAGCCATTGACCAGCCAAAACAACTACGCTAGGCAACCAACTAACAACACCAGCACGCAAAACATTAACTAAGACATCAAGACTGAATACGAGTCTAAAACCTATTACGCGTAAAGCATATATGAAGGATACTATTAGATTTGTTAAACCAATAAATGCATACCCGATTGCAGCACCAATCCATCCAAAACCATAGTATACAAGACCGACTCCAATAACAAATTTCAAAACATTACCAATAATCGTACTATAGAACAATATATCGGTTCGAAGACATGATATGAGAAAAGCTTGTAAAACTTGTGAAACACCGAGTAAAACCATAATACTAGCTATCCTAAGCATTTCCGGAGTATAGCTCCACAAATGATAACCTAGAGAACCGAGAACATACAATATTGTTCCTGTAGCTACATATATTATTACGGTAAACAGAGTAGTTGACCATAAGTACTTGAGCAAACACTCACGATCACGTAATCCAATGCATTGTCCAAGAAACCTCGTAAGACCAACATTTATGCCGAGATTCAATAATCCATTGATAAGAGATGCTAATCCAATAGTAGCCGATGTGAATCCGAGGACTTCAGAACCTGCAAGAGCAGATATAATCATCCAGTAGAAGAAACCAAAAAGATTATTAACTATACTGGATCCATAAAGCCAGAAACCGCCTCGAAAAACTCTACCAACACCATCAAAACCACTACTAGACAATACACGCCACCATTGTACTGGAACCACTCATTCAATACGTTAAATAATCCTATTTAAATCTAAGAAAAATATAAAGTATTGTACACATCCCTGTCTTTTACAGAGATCAAGTTATGTTTCTGAAATCATAATCTAAAGTTGCTAATAACTTTCTAAGAAGCCCTTCAAGAAATACCAAGACTATAAATAATGGTCTCCCTGTAATCACTATATTGTAAGGTAAAGTATTTATTTTCTAGGAACAATATAGGAACAAGAACATACAAGATATTTAGGAAAAAGCCGTTGACCATAGTAGCAAATGCTTTAATCGAGTTGGCTGAGAGAAAGGAATCAGAGAGAGAAATATTTGAGAAAGCAAAGGAATTATTAGCTCAGATTATTCTTCCTAAGAAAATAACTAGGCAAGTCATTGAGAAGTATATGAGGAAAGCCATGCAGATACATGCGTGGTATCATTTAGATAAAATTGATCGTCTTCTCCTCATACTCACTCGTAGATTACCCCGTGTTAAGTCTCCCGTGCTTAAATCCGTACTTTACAAGATATTTCTCAAGATAGAATTGTTCACCACGCGGGGGAAGGCTCTGTTTTACGGGATAATCCTCTCAATGCAGAACACTATGCACAAACTATGTGACCTGCTCAAAAACGTCTCAAGATTATTAACAATAGGTTTGTTCTACCTAAACAACCCAATAACCTATAGAATATATGGTTAATGAACAAGAATATGCCTGATGCATTAGCACACTATGCGGTAAGCTACTTAGTGGCGAGTAGGGTAACGAAGTATAAGTATGCATTATTCATAGCATTAATAGGGCTACTACCTGATATTGATGTGATACTGAGAGTGCATAGATGGGTTACACACAGCCTTATACCCGTAGCGCTAGTGGCTTCAGCAACAACGGTAATACTACTACACACCAAGCGAAACTACCTGAAATACCTAGCACTAGCCATAATACTCTACACACTACACATAGTCCTCGACACATTCATAGCACCAACACCCTTGCTATGGCCACTAACAAACCAAGCATACATGCTCCAAGCAGGAATAGACGGCATCATAACCACTAATAGCATCGATATAACGCCCCAAATCAACATAGTCGTAGAGCATGCTGACCTCACACAAAGACCAGCAATAGAAGGACCCATAATCTCACCAACAGGACTAATCATAGCCATAGGAGTCGTAGCGGTGTTGCTGACAGAGTACCTAGCCAAGTCTATGAGAAGATGAAGCTCATCAACAAACACGTGAGCACCCTAATATTAAAGACGAAGATGAAGCTAGCAGAGAAAGAAGTAATAATTCTTGCTGAACCCATTGATAAGGAGAAGAATATCTACAGAGTATACTGCCCAAAATGCAGAACATGGCACACTGCATACCTAAGCGGATTACCAGAAAACGAGCACTTCCACCTACCATGCGGAGAAGTATTGTACTACTAGCATCCCTTAACATAAAATACAAGACTAATGAATCGAAATCTTTCGCTGAAGCATAACGGTGGATGCCAAAGATACCAGAACTGAACTTGATAGCCGTGAATACAACGATAACATTCTAAATGACATTGATTTAGAATGGAATGCTGGGAAAGCATGGACTGCAACATAATAATTATTAAGTGGTTGCATACCTATGTCTGAAGGCATCTACGAGGTTGTTGTCGAAGTTGTTGAGGTTCGTGGAAAATGTGCTGCTGGCTATAGGGTAGGCGATTCGTTTGTTATCAAGGGCTTTTACATAGATCCGAAAGATTGTGGAGTTAAGATATGTATCCATGCATTGATGGGTTTGATGAGCCTACTCTCGCCTTTCATTCACGGGGTTTCAGCAAAACTTCTAGGGATAGGCGATAAAGATGATGAAGGCTATATTCAGTGTCCTGACCCAGGATCGCCATATACATGTGGAGGAACGGTTGTGTTCAGAGTTAGGAGGACAAGGAAGCTGTTCTGAGGATTTAGACCTTGAGCGGTAGAGGACCTATAATGATTGTTGCTGGTACGAGGCCCGAGGCAATTAAGCTCGCACCAGTCTTCTGGAGCCTCGATAAGCTCGGCATTGACTACGTTTTTGTTTGGAGCGGTCAACACTATGACTACGAGATGAGCAGAATATTCTTCGATCAGCTCGGTTTGCCGGAGCCGGTCATAGATCTCGATGTTAGGAGTGGTAGTCATGTGGAACAAACAGCAAGGATCATGATGGGGCTTGAGAAGGCTGTCGAGAAGTACAAGCCCTCTATAGTTGTTGCACAGGGTGACACAAATACAGTTGTAGCCACAGCGCTTACATCAACAAAAATGTTGGTGCCTTTTGCACATGTAGAGGCAGGGTTGAGGAGCTGGGATAGGACAATGCCAGAAGAAATAAACAGAATCATAGCTGATGCTATAGCAGAAATACACTTCGCACCAACAGAACTTTCAGCGATAAATTTGATGCATGAAGGAATACCACTAAGAAAAATACATATAACAGGAAACACTGTAGTTGACGTAGTTTACAAATATAGGGATTACGTAGCTAAGGAAGGGGAGAAGCTTCTCAGTGAATTAAGTCTTAAACCACTGAGCTACGTACTTGTAACCGTGCATAGGCAGGAGAATACCGATAATCCTAATAGACTCGAAAATATTGTCAAAGCATTGATAGAAATATCTAAACACTACACAATAGTTTTCCCCGCACACCCTCGAACCGTAAATAGACTCCAAAGCTGCGGCCTATGGAGCAGTCTTGCATCACGGAAGAACATTCGTATACTCAAGCCTCTCGGCTACTTCCAGTTTCTAGGCTTATTAATGAAATGCCTCATCGTTTTGACGGATAGCGGTGGAGTACAGGAGGAGGCATGTACACTAAAGATACCGACACTAACCCTTAGATACAACACTGAAAGACCTGAGACAGTGCTGGTAGGTATAAACAAGGTTGTTGGTGTCGAGGCTCAGAAGATAGTAGATGAAGCGTTGAAAACTATTGATATGAAGGACACAATCGTTGCAAACACAAAGAGTGTTCAGAACCCTCTTGGTGATGGGAGAGCTGGTGAGAGAATTGGTAAGATACTGAAGGAAGCTGTAGAACAAGGGATACAGGTAGAAACTATTGATAGTCAAGAAGATCCTTACATAACCTACGCAATATTAGAGAATGTATTCAGATCTTCTAACAATAGTAAGGAACTTCTACGTATAGGCGATATCGTTGCTATGTACGATAATAATGGTGTAGCGGTAGCAGATCCATCGAAGGCTAGAAGAATCGTCATAAGACTGCCTAGGACTGAGACTTATAAAATTGAAGGAACCGATCAAGGTTCTTCTCATACCTAGTAGCGATTATTTAGGACACCCCTTTCCACAAAGACATAATCACCTATTTGAGCGTCTTCATGATGGAAGACAGTTCGAAGTGCATATCGTAAGGTTCAACATCTTTGGAAAACCAAGCCTAGAAACAAATTGTATAATACATGAAATACCTCTTGAGTTCAAAACGAGCAAAACGCCTTTGTACTACCTAGCAAACGCTACGAGCTATACTAACGAGATCCTGAAAATAGTGAAGCAAGAATCCATAGACGTCGTTGTAGCTGGGAATCTGTTGCCACCATTACTCTATTCATTTGCTGTGAAGCTGATAGAGAGAAGAATACCCTTTGTATTTGATCTTCAAGATTACTACCCGACGTCGGCGACCGGCTACATCACCGGCACCGATAGCTTAGCTAGCACGCTTGTGAGAGGAGCATTCGAAGCTATGACACAGTACCTAATAAGAATAGCGAACTGCGTCACTGTGCCCGGAATAGCGTTAGCTATGTATGCTAAAAATGTTGGAG
>JAMOPC010000474.1 GCA_027064845.1 Desulfurococcales archaeon
CAATAGGGCCTGCGGGAGAGAATCTCGTTAGATTCGCTGCGATAATGAATGATAAGAGCAGAGCAGCTGGAAGAGGCGGGCACGGAGCAGTTATGGGTAGTAAGAAGCTCAAAGCAATTGCTGTTAGAGGGCATATGAAGCCCCCGGTAGCTGATCCTGATAAGCTTAGAGAAGTCGTTAAAGAAACAGCGACAAAGCATAGAAAGAACCCTGTTACGTCTGAGGGATTACCAAAGCTTGGAACAGCTATACTAGTAAACATTATTAATAAAGCTGGTATGCTTCCAACAAGAAACTTCAAAACAGGAGTATTCGAGGGGGCAGAGAAGATTAGTGGTGAAACCCTAGCAGAGAAATACCTTGATAAGAAAAAGAGCCTAGAGGAATCCTGTTGGGGCTGTATGATCACATGTGCAAGATACAGTAAGGTAACAAAGTCACCATTTAGTGGTGAGGGTGGTGGACCAGAATATGAGACGATATGGGCCTTTGGTGCCCAGACAGGAACAGATAATCTTGAAGCAATTATTAAAGCGAACCAGTTATGTAATCAGTTAGGACTAGACACCATTAGTATGGGGAACACGATAGGAGCCTTAATGGAGTTAGTAGAGTTAGGGAAAGTTCCGCTGGAGAAGCTACGTGGGTTAAAAGTTGAGTGGGGATCGCCAGAAGCTATCGTAGAGCTTGTATGGAGGACAGCGTATAGGAGTGGTATTGGTGACGAGTTAGCAGAGGGTTCGTGGAGACTTGCCAATAAGTATGGTGCCCCTGAAGTATCGATGAGTGTTAGAAAACAAGAATTACCAGCATATGATCCCCGTGGTGCTCAGGGACATGGTTTAGCATATGCTACAAGCAATCGTGGAGGGTGTCACTTAAGAGCATATATGATCTCGCCAGAAGTCCTAGGTGTGCCAACACTAGTCGATAGGTTTGAGACTAAAGGCAAACCAAAGCTGGTGAAGGAGTTTCAAGACGTCTTCGCAGTCATAGACTCGATGATAGTATGTAAATTCAGTAGCTTCGCTATATGGGATGAAGACTATGCCAACATTATTGCAGCAGTAACTGGTTGGGACTTTACCAAAGAAGAAGTCCATAGAGTAGGTGAAAGAATATACAATGCTGAGAGAGTATTTAACATATTAAGCTTCGGAGATGGTGTAGAGTACGATACGCTCCCGAAGAGATTATTAGAAGAACCCATGCCTGAAGGGCCTTCAAAGGGACATGTTGTTAGACTAAACGAGATGTTGCCAGAATACTACAAGCTACGTGGCTGGGTAAACGGCAGACCAACTAGGGCTAAACTAGAAGAACTAGGACTGAAATGGCTTGCTGACAGACTAGAAGAAGAAGGATTACTACCAGAATAACATCATGCCGTCCCCTCAAATACTATTTTAATAGCTTTTTTAACACCCTCTAACCAAGCATATGGGCCTTTATATGGTATATGAATAACCTTGTCTTTTTTCATTAACTTGTTCAATAAGTACTCGTTATTTCCAAGCACTATTGATACATCTGTTACTAGAAGCATCGGGAGATCATTAGGTCCGTCGCCAATACCGATTGTTACCACTTCTTCGAAACCGGTCATTCTTCTTAATAAGTTTATGACAGTTTTGGTAGCTATCCCTTTGTCATGTTTACCGGTTACTAAGTAAATAATACCGCTCCCCGTGGTAGCGTTTAAGCCTCTAGACTTTATCTTTTCGATTACTTTATTAAGGCGACTGGTTTTCTTGAGGGGGTGAAATAATGTAGAATAATCCCTCATGAGAGCTTTCTTAGACATCTCTATAGGAAGCCCTGTTAGCTTTGAAAAGAACTCTGGAGTAATATCTTTAAGCCATATGATCTCTCCGGTTGTCGCCTCAATAATATCGCTTATTTTTTCTTCGATCAAGCTCCTCTTCATTCCAAGAATTATTGATAAATAGTCATTAATAGCAACCATATTATTTTGATATACTTGGTACTTTGCTTCAAATAAGTGCTTGTTAAGATATATTGCTGCGCCGTTTTCAACGATAAATATTTCTCTCCCTCTAAGGCTCCATTTATCTATATAGTATTCAACCTCGTAACGGGTTTTCGAAGTATTGAAGATAAGAATAAAATCTTGTTTTTTAATAAATTCGATTGCTGGTAATGCTTGTCTATAATCATATGTCTTATCAAGTAAGCATCCATCCATATCTGAGATAATGACTACTTTTCGTGTATTATTGTTTGTCAAAATTATCACCATTCATTGTGAATATTGATAAAGTAATGTTCATATAATACTTATTGCGTGTGGGGAGAGAGGAATATGAGAATAGAAATGCCACGATACATGGAGAGGTTTGGTGCTATAAAGTTCTATGATATACAGAGAGTCTTAGAACTAAGCGGTGGAAGAACAAGCGGTTTTGGAGGAGAGGTACCAGGTACTATTAATATAAGTAGTAGTGACTTAGAGGAAATCGAAGCCAATATGACTATAATCATACCAGTTAAGAACGAGAATCCTAAAATCCTTGAAGGCGTACTTAGTGGAGTACCACATGATGCCTTTGTTATAGTCGTTTCTAATAGTAGGCGTGAACCAATTGACAGGTATAGGATTGAGCTTGATACATTGTTTCAGTTCTATAGGTTAACTAGAAGACCTATTCTAGCTGTTCACCAGAAAGACCCTATTCTAGCTGAAGCATTAAAAGAAGCTGGTTATACGTATATCATAGGCGAGGATGGACTTGTAAAGGATGGTAAAGGAGAAGGCATGATCGTCGGACTCTTGTTAGCTAAGTATTTGAAGAGGAAATACGTTGGATTCATTGATTCAGACAACTATATACCTGGGGCAGTAAACGAGTATGTACATATATATGCTGCCGGCTTCTATATGGCTAAATCACCGTTTGCTATGGTTAGAATAAAATGGCCATATAAGACAAAGTTTGTTGGTAAAAGATTCTATTTTAGAAGAAGAGGGAGGGTTTCGGAAATAACTAATAGGTACATGAACATGTTAGTTGCGTCAATTACCAAGTTCGAAACAGACATTATTAAAACAAGTAATGCTGGAGAACACGCACTAACCATTGATCTTGCTGATAGAATTGGTTATTCTAGTGGATTCAGTATAGAGCCTTATCAAATAGTATACTTGCTAGAGGAATATTCAGGCTTAAAACATCCAAGATTCCCCGAGGTAATGAAAGACACTATTGAGATCTTTCAAATAGAGCCGAGGAATCCTCACATACACGAAGAGCGAGAAGAATCCCATATACCCGAGATGATCAAGCAGAGTTTATCAACTATATATCATAGTTCTTTAGCTGATGAGTTTATCAAGAAAAGGATCAGGGACGAGCTTATAAGTAGGAAAGCCTTAGCACCAGATGAGCCTATTCCCGAACCAGTGAAGTATCCTCCACTATACGGTGTTAATCCCAATAAATTGCTGAAGGTCTTATCTGAGAGCAGCGATACATTAGTTATTAAGGATGAATAATTCTTCTATCTATTCTATGATCAATATATTGTATTTATACATATATACCCACGCCTATCCCACTATATATTAAATAACCAGTAAATACTTAGCCGATGTCTATATATACCTTTGTGTAGTATATATTATTGTTGAGATTATTCTTATTTGGTGGAGCACATGACTGAAATACCTGCAGCCTTATATGAAAATGATCCTACATATCAAATGGCTGTAAAACAATTACGTGAAGCAGCTAAACTCCTAGGGCTGCCGGATGAAATAGTAGAGGTACTTAGACACCCAGAAAAACTAGTTCAAGTAAAAATACCCATTAGAAGAGACAATGGAAAGATCGAGGTCTACTTAGGTTGGAGAAGTCAACACAACAGCGCACTAGGACCATACAAAGGAGGAATTAGATACAGAGAAGACGTCACACCCGGTGAAGTAGTAGCATTATCGATGTGGATGACTTGGAAGAACAGCTTAGCAGGAATACCGTATGGTGGTGGTAAGGGAGGAATCAGAGTAAATCCCAAGCAGCTGAGTCAGAGAGAACTAGAAGAGTTGAGCAGGAAATACTTTGCAGCAATTGCTAAAGATATAGGCCCAGATGTAGACATACCAGCACCAGATGTCTACACTAATCCACAAACAATGGCGTGGTACTATGATGAATATGCTAAAATCGCTGGTAAGCCTTCATACGCATGGGGAGTTGTAACGGCTAAACCAGTCGAAATAGGAGGACTTTATGCCAGAGTAGTATCTACAGGATATGGTACAGCACTAACAGCAAGAGAAGCAGCTAAGAGATGGATTGGAGGCATTGAGGGTAAAACAGTAGCTATACAAGGATTCGGAAACGTAGGACAATATGCGGCCAAATATCTAAAGGAATGGGGTGCAATAGTAGTAGCCGTTAGTGATAGAAGCGGAGCAATATATGATCCGAACGGTATTGATGTAGAAGAAGCAATGAGGGTCAAAGCAGAGACACGAAAAGTAACAAATTACAAGAAAGGAAATGTAAAAATCATAAGTAATGAAGAACTATTAGAACTCCCAGTAGACATTCTAATACCAGCAGCAACTGAGAACGTAATTACAAAGGCAAACGCAGACCGTATAAAGGCAAAAGTAATCAGTGAGGGCGCGAATGGACCAACAACACCTGAAGCTGAAGAAATTCTCCACAAGAAAGGAGTAATAATTGTGCCCGATATCCTGGCAAATGCTGGAGGAGTAACAATGAGCTGGATTGAATGGTGTAACAACCGTATGGGAGGATGGTTAACAGATGAGGAAGCACTAGAGAGACTAGACAGAATAATGACCAGGAACTTCAACAGAGTATTCGATGAATGGCAGAAGAAGTACAGCGAATACCCAATGAGAGCAGCAGCATATGCTATCGCTGTTGATAGAGTAGTTAGAGCTATGAAGCTAAGAGGATGGATCTAAAGATATACCTAGTTACTTAGAAGCTTTCCCCGAACTAATTTCATCAATATTTTTTCTTCTCGAATAAACTATTTTTCCACTTTTATCTCTTATCTCTTCCACTCTATGGAATGGAATCATATCATCGCCGATGATAATATATCCTCTTCTGATATCATCAATAAATCTACTAGGAATGGGTCTAAGTTCCTCTTCGCCATCAACTCTATGCCTAATAAAAACAATATATTCTTCTCTCTTGCCGCTGAAAAATATTTTTCTCAACCATTTTTCTATGTCTCCTCTCTTCTTAGGCATTATTCCTATTCCCTATCTTCTTATCGTTTAAATACTATCACGTATATGATAGTATAAATGTCATGGTGTCTTATTATGAATAAGAACAAAGTACTAGGAGTGCTAATGATAGTTTTATCGCTAGTGCTCTTCATGATATATACTTATTTAGTTTACTTCGCAGACGAAAAGATATCATTCATGGTTATAAAAACAACTGTTTATCTCAGTGTCGTGGTTCTCATAGTGGCGTTTATATATGTAGGCTATGCTCTGATCAAGACCCCATCTATTCCGCCAGAAGAATTAGAGAAAATAATAGACGAGATCTTAAAGGAAGAAAATCAACAAAACAATACGAGTTCTAAGGAATAAGTATTTATCCCTCTTCAGCCTTCTTCTCAACTATTATTATTGGCGCAAGATTCTCTAATGCATAACCAAGTTTTTTCCGTGCAGAAACAAGTAGTCTCCAAAGAGTTCCTCGTGAGACACCCATTTTCTTAGCAGCTTCTTCTTGAGTTAATCCATGATAATATACTAGCCTATACGCTTCAAATTCATCAGCTTCAATGATTACAGGGCTTCCCCTCTGAGCAGGTAATCCGTTAATTAAAGGAATCCACGTAATTGTTCCTGGAAAACTAAACTCTATTATCCTAGGTTTCTTAGGTCTACCACCCCTCCATCCATGACGGTGCATCATATGTCTTATTCACCGTAGAAAATTACTTAACACGTTTAACAAATAAGTCAACTAGCCAGGTAAGCACTTCTTTAGCCTCGGGACATATTTCCTCTGATCCGAGAAGAGCTGTTTTTGCTTCATTAACATAATTCTGCATTTTCTTCAAGCTATAATCATAGCTTCCAGTTTCTCTAACTATTCTCCTTACCTCCTCTATGTCATCAATTGTTATTTCTTCTGATTTCTTTTCATTGTAGATTTTCTCTAAGAATCGTTTCTCTCTTTCCGATCCAAGCTCATATGCTTTCACTATAAGTAGAGTCTTTTTCTTCTCTCTAACATCGCTTCCAACAGGTTTACCAGTAATTTTTGGATCACCATAGAGGCCTAAGATATCATCTTGTAGCTGGAAAGCAATTCCTGCTGGAATAGCGTAGCTTGATAACTCTTCGAGAAGCTTTGG
>JAMOPC010000475.1 GCA_027064845.1 Desulfurococcales archaeon
CATTTAGCCCATAAGTATTTATCGTTCAGTAGAGGTGTAAAGAAATGAAGAGATTATCTGTTAGATTACCTAAAGACGTATTTGACTTCATAGATAAATATGCAAAAGTTCATGGAATACCGAGGACTCAGGCTGCTAGGGAGATTTTCCACTTGTTCAAATACATAGTAATCGTTAAGAACGGCATATATATTCTGTTAGCAATTACTGAGAGCGGTGTTGCAAGGGTGCCGAAGCTTAGTGATGGAGAAAAAATAAATATTTCTCTCACAGACAACGATATATTTTTCCTAGACCGTGTAGCCGAAATACTTAGGACCAATCGTTCAGTAGCTTTTAGAATATCATTATCCACGGCTATTAAGCTCTTGAAAATGCTTGGATTAATAATAGGGTGAACATGTATGGCGATATTCAATAAGAAAGAACTAGCATATAGATGGGCTAAGAGTATATGTGAAAAACTAGTCGTGCTCGGCAAGATAAAGCCATCCGAGCTGGGCAACTGTGTTGAGAAAGCTTCTAGGGAATACTTTGACCATATAAGGGATATTGATGAAAAATATCTTAGAGCAATAATCGGTCTCGACCCAGAGCTTGCTGCCAAGATAATAGAGGAGTATAAGAAGTCTAGGATATACTGATATGTGGACAAAACCCTTAACCAGCATATTGATGATTACCTGTTTTTGACACAACGGTTTATATACTGTTTAAACCCCTACTTCTTATCGGTGATAGAAATGCCCGTATTCCCAACAGCTAAAATGGCTGGAAAATGGGCTGTAAGAATATGTCGTAAGCTACAGGAACAAGGAAAACTACCTGCTGGAATGACTGTTGAACAATGTGTTAATCTAGCAAAAACAGCTTACAGCTCTGCAATCAGCGACATTGACAGCAAATGGGCTGACGGATTAATAGCATTCATACAGGGCGGAAAGTAAGGCATTAGATAGAAACCATACATATAATACGAAAATATTTTTTCCTCCTTTATCCATACTTTATTATTGGTGATTACATGCCAGTTATCATAGGTAAGCCTGAGGCATTTGCATGGTTTATTCTGGGAGCACTAGTAGGCATACTGCTGTACGAGGTACTCGATCCTCCGCCACCAGAGCTTGTCGAAGCAATAGCTCATTCAGAATGGGCTAGGCGATGGGCAGAATCCTATGTATCAAAAGACCTGCCACCAGATGTTAGGGAAAAACTAGTAGAGGAAATGGCAAAGTACATAGCGGAAAAAATGGCTGAAAGACTAACAATGTAACATATTGGTTTGTACCCCCACCCACAAAAACAGCGATTAACAAATATACCATGATTACTGGTTCACTTCATTATCTGAATAGCAAATACATGAGATACGCTTAAAGCTGTTTATAGAGATACTACAACCAATATATTATATGAGAAACACCTTATTCACATACTTCTCTCACTCTCCAGTTCTCCACAATATTTATTATGTTCTAACATTATAGATGATCTATGGGTGTCATTATGTCTGAAGAAGAAGCCGTTAATAACGTGGATGAACCAGTAGGTGAAGAAGTTTTCGAGGAGAAAAGATTTGGAGAATATAAATTGGAAGAACTGCTTGAAATGGCTAGGAAGGGATACCATATATGGTATGATAGGAAAGGCAATAGGATAAGGCTCAGAGACCCTGAAACCAGAAAAACAATATCAATACCGTATGACGAAGAACTATACAGGAGACTGAAAAAAGCTAAGGAAGAAGCAAAGAAGGAGACCAAACAAGAAGTTCAGAAAACTAAGAAACAACCAGTAACTGTAGACGACATAACTCTATGGAATACTTTTATAGGTAAACACAGACCACTTATAGAGAGCCTAATAGCGAGAATAAGCTGGCTACAAGACGCAGTATTAGATATAGGTATGAATGCGTTATTATTCGCAATGCTTGTAAGCCGTGAAACACCAGATACACTAAAAGATGTTCTAGAACAAGTACATAATAAAGATGCCTTTGTATCATATGTTATGGACAAACTTCACTCAATATATGTTGCTGCACAGGGACTGGACCAGATAGAGGAGCTTAAGCTTAGGATAAGGGAGCTTGAAGCACAAGTAGCAGTTCTATATGAGGCTGTTAAGCAGAAGAACGAGGAACTAAACAAGTACAAGATGCTTGTAGAAGACCTTAGGAGAAAACTGGATATGGCATTATCCATTATGAGCCGTAAAGAACTTAAACAATACATGCGTTCACTACTAATATCCACAATATCAAGGTATAGTGCTGAGAAAGAAGCTGGAGAAAAATCTCCACAGGGAGAAACCGTTATTAAAGCCGAAGAACATACTTAGATCAGGTGATTGTATTGGATACACAGGAACTAATAAAATTAGTCGTATCCGCATACGCTAAGAAACACGGTATATCAGAGGAGCAGGCAAAGATACTGCTAGAACCCATTCTCAGAGACAGGAACAGGTTAGAAGAACTATACCAGACACTAAAAGAAGCAGCAGTAATAGGAGAAACAATGAGTTCCCTACCAGAAGACGTTAAACCAGTAGCATCGAGACTAATAAACGAGCATTTCATGGGAGAAGAAGATGACCTAATAACATTACTTAAAGAGATGAAAAAACTAGCACTACAGCTAAAGATAATAGAATACGTTCTAGGCTCAACGCTTGGACCACAGAGAAGACCAGAAGAGGATGAATACCTGCGTAGAATAATAGAGGAGAACGAAAAACTAAGGAGAGAAAACGAGGAACTCAAGAAAAAGATAACAGAAATACTAAACCTAATATCAGAAGCTAAGAAGAAGAAGGAAATGGAAGAACTAAGAAGCTCTATGGAGCAATTAAGACAACAAATACAGATACTAAAATCATCTATTGAGACCAAGCTATCTCAAACTAAAAACCCAGAAGCAGTTAGAAGTGAACTAGACATACTAGCATCAACTCTTAGAAGATTCATAGAGATACAGAACATGCTCAAACAACTAGGAGCAATAAATGAAGCACAGAAAATACCAGAAGAGCTATTGGAGAAGATAAAGAACCCGCCAAGCTCTGGTGAAGGATTAAAAGTATGGCTTGAAGCACTAGATAAAATACTCAAACTAGCACAAATAGCTAGCAGAAAAAATACTTTACAACAACCAGTTTCTAGCATACCAACAATTATAAAGGAAGAAGAAAAAACAGAAGAAGAATTCGTACCAATAAAGAAGGAAGAGAAAAAAGAGAAAGAGGAGGAACCAGAAGCAATAATAGTGGGTGCTGAGAATGAATAATCTCGAAATGGTTATTGATAAAATAATAGACTATCTTAGGGAGAACATAGACACTATATTCAGGATGCCTCCAGACAAGGTAGTGGAACAGGTTATGGAAGGAATACGTGCATACGAGCCTTTAAGCAAAATATATATAAGGTCTAACTGGTCATCCATAAAACCATATCTTACCAGACCAGCACTAGTAATGGAGATTATAAAGTCTAAAGACCCAAAACTATATTCAAAGATGATGGAGCATGTTGATTGGATTAATGAATTTTTTCTACTGCTGTACAGGAGTGTTAAAAGATATATGTCTACATAACTCTTTTTTTATTAATACTAAGCCTTCCAGCTTCATACATTGCTATTGCTGTTTCTAGTAAGTCGTTTAATAAGCTATGCCATTTTACTACTCCGTTTTCAACATATCCTAGTTCCTTAGCCATTTTTATCAGTTTATTTAGAACGCTACGTCTAAGATATACTGTTCTACTGGGCATATTGCTCCACCATGTATAAGATAGCTGTCTTACTAATATATAAATTATTTTTTATAAATCAATTATGTGGTGATAGAAGATGTTCGCAGGACTAGATATTAAAAGATTTGTTATAGAGGTATTGGGTGCATTATTCGGAGGATTTATAAGTGAACAAGTAGTCAAGCACCCAGAATTATTCGGCATATTCGGTGAATATGCTACACCTGTTGCCGGCATCATTGTTGGTCTCGGTGGACAATATATTGAGAACAGAAGAATACTGCCAGTAGAGATTGCCAAGCTCTTAGAGTTTGCTGGAGCCGTTACAACTGGTAACTGGGTATGGGAGTACTTGAAGAAAGGCGTTGGCGGGGGAACAAGTGCTAGGATAGTATATATCCCGCCCGAACAAGTACCGGTAAAAAAGGAGGAAGCAGTAGTAGTCTAACGAGTCTGACAACTGTTACATCGTTTATAAGGGACTTGCTGATAATAGCTAATTTACTATGACGTAGTCATAGTCCATAGACTTTATTATATCATTTATTTTTTTATACCCAGTCTTATTCATGAGCTTCTCGTAGAGTATTAGTAATTTTTCTAGGAAGTCTGCATAGTTCTTTTCACCGCTCAATACGAATAATAGTCTCATCTTGTCCTTGAGTTCCCTAGTGCATCGGATGTATATGGTTTCTGTTTTGCCGTGCATGATTATCGTGCCCGACATATATTTATTAAGTATTCATGGTTATAAGTCTTACCTAGGTGATACAGATGGTTTTACCCGTACCAGTAGATTATCTCCGTGAAGAAGAAAGATATAGGAAGATGAAAGCGGCTGAGGAAATCGCTAAGACAACCCTTGCCAAGGAAATAAGCGGACCAGTAATAACCAGAACAGCTAACCCAGCAGACTTCGGTCTAAGCGGTAATACTTTCGAGTGGAGCCTTGGTGGAACAGGTAAGGACACCCTCGTAGACAAGGTTCTTGACGACGACGTGGCATATGCTATCTATGGGTTCACAAACCTTAGCACAGACCCCAAGATTACTAGGATAATTATTAAGAGCGGTGCAGAGACCGTTGCAGACATAAACTTCGAAGACATATATGGACACGACACACCAGAAATACTCCTAGACAAACCAATAGTGTTCAGCCCCAAGAGCAGGATGATAATCGAAGCAGTAAACACAGCAGGCTCCTCAACAACCGAGAAACTAGTAATCAAAGCAGTAGTAGCCGAGAAAGCAGGCAAGACAGTAGCCAAACCATACTAAACACCACACACATAGCATAAACAAATAAAACCAAACCTCTTTTTTAACCATATCCTTGTCTTCTAAAAGTATTTAACTCACTATAGACAATCCTATATCTGGGGTGACTGTGTATGCCTGTGCCTAGATGGCTTCGGAAGCGAGACCATGTATTATGGGATACTGCAGACGTAATAGTTAAGAAGATAGGAGAAGAAGCATTTGCCATCAAGACTGATACCCGTCAAGTAATAGCGAGGGGTATAGATTATGGAAAAGTATTAATTAGCTCAATAAAGACATTAGAAAAAACAGGAGGTAAAATATTCATTGATTGGATATATGAAAGAGATGGATTTTTCTATCTTGCATATCCAGCAGGTGGAATACCTAACAAATACGAGGAAATAGACCTTAAGGAAGACGTTGTTATAGAAGGTATTACATCACATAGTGTGTCCGATAAAAAAGGAACTACACTATATGTGAGGGGTACTGGTAGCGATATAGGATTACATCTCAAAAGTGCAACAGGTGGGTGGACATCTGGTAGATTAATATTTAGGAACTTAAACATAGGGTTTTCATATGTTTCAAGAGGAATATTGTTTGACCATGTGCAAGTAGACTTTGAAAACGTTGGAATACATGTATTTAATCCACTAGTATATTCAGACATAGAACCATATATGATATACATTAGTGGTGTTGGACCGCCAGGAGCAAGATCATATTGGAATGCATTAAGTATATGTGTGGGATATGCAGACTTAACAACACCAGTACCGATATTATGGACACATAGGGCAGACTGGGTATATATAGACGAACTATTTGTATGGATTCAAGGAAACGGTGTTGAAGTAATAAGAGTGGACAATCAGCTTATGATTGATAAGGCATTAATTATGTTGTGGAATGATGAAGTAAAGAATAACATATTATTTAACCTAAGAGGAAATCATAGAACACTATCAATTAATGATATGTTGATTGCAGCCAATGACTGGGATAACCCGTATCGCAATACAAACAAGATATTCCAGATCCAAGACCCATCTAAAAACAGAGTAGAATTAAAGAGATTGTTCCTACCACCAGTAACAAGTCCTGGAACACAAATAACAATTACAGATAGCCCAGAAGCAGTATTTATAGACAAGATAATAGAATGGCAAGACGACTATACATTTAAAGAGAAACCCTATACTAAATCAGGCGGTGTTGCTGTTTTTAGTGGTGATGGCTCTACTGTTCAGTTCAGGGTTGAGCATGGTCTTGTTGCTAAGCCGAGTAAGATAATTGTTACTCCTTTGAGTGCTGATGCCAAGGACTTCTCCTATGCAGAAGCAGATGACACCTATATATACTTCAACTTCAGCAGTGCACCACCATCTGGAACAGACAACGTAAAACTATCATGGTATGCTGAGGTGTGATAAGAGGTAATTGTTTTATCTATGTGTTATTTTATTATGTATTTTTTTGCTTTTTCTGGGTTGTATACGTAGATTATTTTGTTGTTGAAGTCCATTATTAGGTGGTTCACTATGAATGCTGTTTGTCCGTATTTGCAGTTTATGCAGGATGGGTCTAGCTGTATCCAGTCGGTGCCGTTTCTGAGCATTACCCATGCGTGGTCGAATGTTCCCTTCCTTATATGCTTAGCGTATTCAAATGCTGTCACGTTGCCTATTCTTACCCATGCATCATAACCCATAGCTATGAGTAATGATGCCAACAGTATTGCACGGTCATCACAGTCTCCGCTACCTTCTTTCAATGTGGTGTATGCGTCTTTCCACACGTCGAATGGGTCTTCCTCGTACTTTATCTTGTCTCTTACAAAGTAGTAGGCTTTCTCAGGTGTTCTTAGACGCTTAGCCTGCTCCACTACCTTGTCAGGAGTCAGTAGCTCCACGCATATCCTAGGCATCTTAGAGCACCAATAATATAATATCCATGAAAACCATCTAATAATATTGGTGGTAAGGCTTGGCAGAGAAAAAGAGTACACTACTATCATTATTTGATTTGGAGAAGATTGGTAGAGAATTAGCAACCGCTCTGCAGACTGCTGAGCCGTCTGAGGGAGTAACGGTTGTTCTTCACGAAAAGATAAAGGAACTAATTAATGAGCATAGGGAGCTTATTGATGAGGTATATGATGTTGTTAAGAAGCTTGGTGAAACGGGGTCGGAGTATGGTGGTGAGCCTTGGGAATCCGTTGATGAGAAACTATGGGATATGATGGATAATCTCTCAGAATATGTTGCTGGTCTGAAAAGACTTGCGGAGAAAATAGAGTCTGGGGAATACGTGTTTAAGCCTGAGGATAATGCACCTATATATGTTAATAATGCTTTGAAGAACTATATGGGGCACATAGACGATATTATATGGGATTTAGCCGACCACATACTAACATATTATACTCTCCCAGAAGACCTAGGAATGAAGATTCACAGGATAAGGGATAAGGTGATAGAGCTTAACAAGGAGAGAAAAGAGATAAGCTACTTCAACAAATACATTAGGCAAATGCACGAAATAAACAAGTATATCAGGAAAATAATAGTGGAGACACCGCCAAACCTAGCAGTAGAGATAAACAATTATCTCGACAAGGTAATGGACTATATGGAACACGTTAATATGATATTATCGGATAAACTATACGAGATAGGGGAAAAGATAATAGAAAAACTAGGCAAACACCCGTCAGACATAGACTTGGAGAAATGTAGTGATGAACTTTGTAAAAAGTATTTGAGAATAGATGAGATAAGGATAGCGGCACTCATTATTAAAAATGTTGCATCAGCTATTAAGATGAAGCTGTACGGGGTCATAGATATACAGGCACATCATGGTGTCAGAGCAATTAAGGTGCCCGATCTTAAAAACTATAAGATAAGCGTTGTTGAGAATACCAATATAGGGGACGTGCTTGTAGGTGCGGCTGATACTGGGTATGAGCATGCATATAACCCGTCTATAAGGTCTTTGTTCAGATATGTTAGCAAGAACATCGGTAGAAAAGTAGGCTATATGGTGTGGTATTTTGACAAGCTGTCTGTTCCAGCACTCATTAATGACTTGGCTAACGCTGTCCATGTACTGGCTGAGGAGCTGTCAAAGCTGGGCATAGAGCCTAAGTACTGGAAACACGGTAAGTGCGAGGCATTAGAGGAAGCTGATGAGAGGTTGATCAAGCTGTGTACTTACTGGGATAAGTACACGGACTATAACTATAGGGAGGGAATGTATATTGACGAGGACTATGAAGCCTTGTTCGCAGAGCTTATGAGGGATAGGGGAGAGTTCCGTGTAGGTAGTGCAGAGGGTCATGCAACAGAGGTAACCATAAGAGACAATACTATTAGGATAAGGTACTATGACTACGACCACGACGTAAACCACTATATCAGACAAGACTTTGAGGAATGCGGTCTTACATGTAAAGAACTGGATGATGGAGTGGAGTGTGAGGGAACCTATACTGGTGAGGGACAGCTCAAATGCATAGCCTCCACAATGGCTGAGGCAACCAGCATGGATATCCGTCTCAGGGGATATTAAAGCTTAATAGCTGGTCATGCATAATCTATTATTGGTGATTAGTATGAGTGTATTAGGCAAAATGGACCCAATCCCCAAGGCTGGAGCAATTCATAGGAGACACGTTGTTGTAGAGGACTTAAAGGCTCCCAGTAGTGACGTGACTATTGCTAATGGTTCTACTGGAGACATCACAATAAACATTGCGGGCGAAGTACCCAGAACAATACAGTATGCTGGAGTGGAGAGCATAACTGGGTTGCCGAGCAACGTATTTGTACAAAACATAAGCTTCAACAAGACAAACAAGACCCTAACCCTAACCCTGTACAACGGCTCAGGATCAGACGTAACAATCACGGCAAACTCCCTGACAATAAGAGTAGTGAGCATAGCCTAACAACAACACAGCAACATATAAGTCACAAACAACAACAATAATAGTAGGTGATAGTATATGCCACTCATCCCTGAATGGATGACTAAGCGTGGACAGCCAATAGTTCCAGCCGATGTGATAGTGTATAGGGAAGGTGATTATGCTGTAGCAGTTGATGGTAAGACAAAGCAAGTAATAGCACACAACAAAGACCATGCAGAAGTAATACAGAAAGCAATAGACCACATAGCAGATGAGGGAAAAGGAAAAATATATATAAAACAAGGAGAATATATATTAACATCGCCTATAAAGATTGATACTTTATCTAATATTATTATTGAATCTGATTATGCCGTTATTAGGGCATCAAATAACCTTGTTCCGGAAACATTTGGTGGCAGTACAGTTACTTTACTGGGTATAAGAAAATCAAATAATGTCATCATAAAAGGCTTAATTATGGATGGAAACAAAGATAATGTATCAGAATTTAGTGTTGGATTATTAATATCAGAAAGCCAAAGAATTTTAATATATAATAATGAGATAAGAAATGTTCGTGGACATGCAATAGCTTTATGGTTTGAGGATCCAAGTATATTTTCTAGCGATATATATGTGATTAAAAACCATATGCATGATAATGTGGGCTCATCAATGTTCAAGGTACAAAAATGTATGTATGGAATATTCATGTATAATATAATAGAAAATAGCGATCAGATGGGTATAGAGCTAGACCCCGGTACAGATAAAACCATCCTTGCATATAATGTGATAAGGAATACGAGGCATAATGGAATAGAGATAGATAATGCGGGATATAGTGTATCTGTTATTGGAAACAAATTATTTATAATTGGTACCGCACAATCCGTGATTCCAAAGTCTGGTGGGGGATATCACTATTTCCATGGAATAATGGTGTATGATACATTTTATACGTTGATACAGGGTAATGAGATATGGATTCCTTATGGTCATGGTATATGTATTGGAGATGAATCAGTCGGCTCAGGAGGCAAAAGAAAAATTATTATAAAGGATAACATAATAATTAATCCATCACAAGCTTCTTCATCAGTAGGTTATTTCGATGGTATAAGAATTGTTGATATACCGACTCTCATAGAGGGAAATATTATAGTTGATACAAGAAGTGCTCCTAGAATGAGGTATGGTATATCGTCGGCAGTAACGCTTGATAAAGACATAATCATAAAGAATAATTATATATCAGGTTATACAACAAGTGCAATGTACGGTGTACATGGAGCTAAATTAATAGATAATATTGGTTATGTTACTATGAATAGTGGTGTTGCTGTGTTTAGTGGTGATGGTAGTACTACTGACTTCCTTATTGGCGAGCACGGTCTTTCACCAACTGTTGATGACCCATCAAATGTTGTTGTTAGGTGTAGTCCTGCTAGTCCTGATGCTATTAGTGCTAGTCCGCTTGTGTGTTATCTTAGCGATGAAGATGGTGATGGAAAATATGAGAGTATCAGGGTTAAGTTCGCTAGTGCACCACCATCTGGAACAAACAACGTTAAGGTTGCTTGGGAGGCAGAGTACATAGGCTAGTATAGGATAGCTATATTGGTTTTGTCTTTATAATATTGTTTTTGGGGGTGGTATGTTATGGTTAGTCCTAGTGCGTTGTATAGGGTTTGTAGGGGTTGTATTGGTTGTCTGCTTGTTGTTTTTTGGGTATTGTTTTGGTTGTTCTTGGCTGCTGGATTCATTGGGAGGCGGTTGTTAATCCTTTGAAGTCTATGACTGGTGCTTGGGATAGGGGTTTCCATAACCTTTTTACATATTTTGTGCACCTATATGGTTTTGGCATGATCTAGCATATACGCTTATCATTGTTGGTACTGTTATACTTGGTTATTATGCTGTTAAGGGACTGGTTCTGCGTAGGCGTTGTTGTAAGTGATGTGTTACTAGGTATTTTTATATATCTCTTTAGACACTATTTTTTGTTTAGAGGAGGTGATTTGAATGAGTGTGACAAGCATATATCTTCTGCATAAGGAGGGTTTCGAGCCAATAGTTAGACCAAAAGACTATGTCGCTATACTGTCTCCTCAAGCAGAATGGGTATATGGTAGAGTAATATATGTTGAACCCATACAGCCACAAGTGATAAGTCTTGGAACCATTAGTGCGGCTAATCCCAGCAGCTACCCAACCTTAGCTGGTACTAGGGAGCTAAGCGATATGGAGGTCGGTAGGAACGAGTTTGCACAGTATAGGCTTGAGATACTTGATGATTTCCTGCTCGAAGTATATTTGCCAGCGGCTATCAGCAGGTTTAACTTGAAGAGCAAGCCTACTAGGATAAGCTTCAGGTCACCCAAGAACTTTACAGAGATATACGTGTACGAGGACAACCCGCCTACAGTCAAGTATTACTCAGTACTCTTCAGAGACCTTGATAATGCAAGGCTAATGTTCTACGGGTACAGATACGTCATAGAGAAGACCAGTACACCGCCAAAAGAATTCACAGTAATACCGGCAACAGGAGTAGCTCCCAGATCAATATAAGGGGGTGATACGTGATGGTTAGGCACTCATCCGGTCTAAAAACCGTTTCAGGAACAGATCCCGTTGAGCTGTGGAAAGTAGGTATTAACAGGTCTGCTAGGATAACAAAGGTAATAATATATAATCCCGATAGTGCTGACCACGTAGTGTATCTGGGCAAATACGATGGCACAACATTCACACAGTTACTCCCCGGCATAAAGGTATTGGCTGGGGAGACAATAGTTCTCGGAGAAGATGATATACCTGCGGAAAGAGTATATAGTACATCTTCCACCCAGTACTCGTGGGCGGCTAAGCTTGAGGCAAGTGTTGCATCCAATAATGTAGAGGTAAGCATTGAGGTAGACGAGCAATAAGGTGGTAAACCATGAAGAGATACGGCACAATAATTATCAGGACTCTGAAGAAATCAGTATCGCCAACACTAGGTACAGGTGGTTCACTAGGTGGTGCTGAGACAGTAGCACCTGATCTAGCCAGAATAGTTCCAATAGGAATAGTTGTTAGTGTAGGTGGTTCACTAGCCTCTGGTGAATCAATAAGTGTAAGGATAACTGCTAACTATGACGATGGCTCGTCCAGTTATATTGACTTATCATATAGTGCTACAGGCGACTACGAGGTACCTGAAACAGATCTGCAGTCACTAATAGATAATGATAAGGCAATAACTAGTCTAAACATACAGGCTGGAAGCTCAGAATCATCCACATCGGCAACCGTGACAGTAACAATTAGGGGAATACAGTACTAGAACCAATAAAAACACATATAAAAACCCAATATCTTTTTTATCCATCCTTAATCTTTCTAAGTAAATATTTAATCCATAAAAACAATTCTATATCTAGGGTGGTAGTGTATGAGTGAATTACCCATACCTATGCTGGCTCCGTTTCCTAGGAAGCCTAGTGTAGAGCTTCCGCCATTAACGGTTACTCGTCCGGCAAAGGTAAGCATACGTAACATTAATAAGTTTGTATTGAATCCTGATAAGGATTTCAAATATACTGTTACCGCTGACCAGATAATAATTTATAGTAGGGATGATGACTTGTACTTTAACACTAAGGATACTACCAAGACAGACAATAATTTCCTAATACCTGCTGGTACCATCATAAGCATGGTACCAGCAGATGATAGCAGGGAGCTGCATTTTAGACCAGTGTCATCGAATACTTTATTATTTGTAATGGAGGTGAGCTTTGTAAGATGAGCATAGTGTTATCCGTGTCTAGGAGTGTTGCACATACTAGAACCTATGTATATTATTTATGGAGCAAATACACCAGTCTAGGATCATTAACGTTTACAGTAACTCTACCAGACCCCGGGTTTGTTCCCAAGACCATAGAGGTAGAAGCCTCCGCAGGGTCTGCTGGCGGTAATGTTGGTGTGGAAACCATATTGGAGGTATCATATGATGGTGGATCAACATTTACAGTGTTGGACGGTGTTAAAACACCATTAGGTGTCTCTGGATACTGGTCTGGAACAGCTCATGGAACATTAAGAGGCATAATAAATGCATCTATAGGTGATACAGTAGTTATAAGGATAAGGAAACATAATACTTTTGGAACCGGTGGAACAGGATATGTTGGCTATGTAAGACTTATATATAGGGGGTGATGTGCTGTGAAGACCCTGTACGATATAGTTAAAGATAAACTACCGATAAAAAAGAATATTATTGATGGAGAAACAGTTGAATTCATAGTATTGGATCATAAGGTGCTGAAGCATTCATCAAACATAAAAATAGAGTATGAAGAACTCTTACCAGTCGATCTGGCTAAGCAGCTTACAATAGATAAAATACCATCAGATATAAAACAGTTGCTTAGAAAACACGGCATAGATATAGAATAACTGCTTAAACAAACACATTAGTTAATAGAATAAATATTTTTACCACGTAAACATAATTATTTTTCTGGTGGTGGGGTGTGAGTCTGAGAACTCGTCTGCTTTCAGCCCTATGCTTTGTAAATATGGGGGAGACTGGTAATACTAGTGGTGCTGGTGGTGGTAATGGTAAGAGGTTTGATTGGATGAATGCTTTATATGATGCGTTGATTATTGCTGGTTTTAACTTTTTCTCCACTCTTGCAGGCATTAGTGCTGCTCAGATAATCACTGATCCTGTTAAGCACTTGTTGGCTGCCGGCATATCTGCTGGTCTGGGGTTCTTCACTACTCTTGCTGTTAAGCGTGGTTTAAGAAACCATGTATCAGGGTGATCTTTTTGGGTGATCTGGTTGATGATTTTAAGAAGTATTTGAGGGATGCTAAGGCTGAGATAGCCTGTATAGTTGCTGGTCTAGCTATAGCTGGTTTTGCAACGTATTATCTTGCCCGTAAGCTTTATGAAAAACTCAGGGGTTCCTAGCTTATTTCCTAACTATGTCTGCGTCTATTGCTACTGTGTAGTCTCCTGCTTTTGTGAATACTAGGGTATAGTCTCCTGCTATATAGTCTGTTCCCGGAACAAGTGATTCGAAGAAGGTTTTCTGCTCTACATTGTTTACTAGTACTGTTATTTTTGCCTTATACGTGTTTGCCTGTTCACTAGTTATTGACTTATTAAAATGTATTATGTAGTCGAAGCGTATTGTTTCTCCCTCATATATGCTTGTCTTGTTAGCGTTTAGTGATACATTAACTATTTCGGGTTTCTCGGGTACTTTGGTTTTAACATGTATGGTTATTGTGTTTGACCTGACCATTCCTTGTCACCAGTTATATATTATTTCATTAATGCTTATATGCTTTTATAAATAATTTATTTATTGGTGGAGTATTATGGTTGATGTATTAGCTGTTAGTATTAGGAGCGATAAGGACACAGTATATGTTAATGAGCCTGTAACGGTTTACTATGATGCATTACTTGACAGCATAGTTTCTCCCAGAGATGTTTATATGTATAGGGCTAAGATAGTAGTGTATGTTGATGATGTGGCTGTCAAGTCTTTTCTACAGGAGCTGTACGAGGGTACTGACAGGGTTCAGGGATCAGTTATACTGCGCTTTACTGCTCCGGGAGACCACAGGGTATCCGTTGATGTAGATATCGTCCCAACATCAAAAACATCTTTACCTGTTAAGACAATAGGTTATACATAGGGGGTGACGTGGTATGCGTAGCAACACTATTACCATAACCGTTAAGCCCAAAGAAGAGAAAAAAGAAGAGAAACCAGTTAAGAAAGGAATAGATATGAGGTTCCTACTAGGTCTTGGTGGGACGGCTTTGGTGGCGTACCTGCTCAGTAAGAAGCGTTGATGCTGTGGTTAAAAATATATTGTTTGTTTAAGAATATATATTCTGGGTGATGTTAATATGGCAGAGATAAGTCTGGACCTAGCCTTCTATGGCAGACCGGGTGCTGGTTGGAACAGGGGATATATTATAGTGTCAAACCCATATAGTAGCACCTACACCATAGAGCTGGGGTACACTAGTGGTCCATCTGATAAGATAAGATATGGGTATTCTAGTTCACAAATGGATATTGTGAGAGGCACTATTAGGAGCATAGGCGATGTATTGGGAAAGACTACTGTTAGATGGGATCCTGTTTTCTTCGAGTTCCCTGAAGAAGGTAGGTACGAGATAACATTCTATGCAAGACCAAAGGAATCTATGAGCGAGGAGGAGAGAGTGGTTCTTGGAACATATACAGTAGCAGTTGGTAAAAAACCAGAAATACCACTAGACATAGAGTCAGTAACTATTAAACGATGCGTGCCAAGCAACGGCATCTACCTAGTAGACGTATATGTGTCATTCACAAAGCTAGCCCCAGTTGACACAACCGTTTATCTAAGATACTATATTAATGACAAAGTAGTAGGCGGAGACGAGATAACCCTTGGGCACAATGCATACGCAGTTATGAAAAAAATAAGGGTTAAAAAAAGAACTAGGACAGCATTATTCAAAGTATGTGCAAGCCTAGACAAGGAGAAATGGAAATGCAGTCGAGAAATCAATGTAGGAACAGAGGCTTTGCCAGAGGAAGAAAAGGGTATTCCATGGAAACTAATACTCGGTATAGGGGTTGCGTCAGCGCTCATAGGTTGGGCGACCAGTAAAAAATAAATATTGTGGGTGATACATTATGTCTACTAGCTTTAAGATAGAGTTGCTTGGTAACAAGTATCTACAAAGCGGTGACTGGTGGAGTCCTAGGGAATACTATGTTTTCTTCATTATACCTCCCGATCCTAGTCAGATGAAACAAATCATAGATATTAAGAAGAAGAGACAAATGGTCAGTATTGGTAGGGCAAGGCTCCAGATAAGAGCAAGAGTTGATAAAAGTGATCCACTAACTGGGTGGGCAGCCATTATGGGTTTACAGGTAGTACTGGTAACTGATGAAGGTGTAGAGTCAGAGGTTTGGAGGAACATAAACATAACTGATGAGGTATCGGATGCTGTGGATATTACAAAATATATTGAGAGAGGTATAGGTGTTAATACCTTGAAAATCATTGTTTCAAACCAATCAACTGTTTGCAGAACAGTTGGAGGATGGGTAACTCTTAAATTAACTGGTTACTGGGTGAGAGGATGACCCTAGAAATAGGCTTACCTGTACAAGGTAAGTGGGAGAAAGTAATTGAGGGAAGCGACCCGTATAGTGTTCCAGACATACCGATTGAGCCGGGTAGGGTCTATCGTGTAAAGGCTAGGTTCAAATACCTTAGAGAACCTGAGCCGGAGCTGGCTCTCTATAAGGCTATACAAGAGTTTAAGGCAAAATACCCATATATATACATTAATTATATTAAGATATATAAGGAGGATGATCAGTACATGGCAGAGATACAGGTATTTGATGATCCATCGATAAGCGCTAAAGTAATAGTTATATGTATGTTATTGGTGCTTCTAGGACTGGTGACTTACTTTGTGATAGAGAAAATAGTTGAGCTAGCTGAAATAGCCGCTCCCCCGTCAAAAGAGACACTTAACTTGGTATGGATGGGCATAGGTGTTGCACTCCTAGGATATGGTATAGGTAAGATGTTGAGCGCTGTTAGAAAGAAGTAATCGGTGTAAATGCTTATTTAGTGGTGTTATGGGGCTGGTTAAAAAATAGTGATTAGATATAGTTTGCTGGTTTTGTCTTGTTCGGTGTATCTGTAGCTATGTTTATGTTGTTTGTTATTGCTATTTCTGCGTATTTTCCTTCTATTGTTATTGTTAGGCATTGTATCTCCTTACACACTATTAGTACTTCTGCTCCGTCTTTGCTGAATATCCAGTAGAATCTCGGCTTGTTGCTCCAGTATTTTATGTCTATGTATATCTTGTCTTCTGGCACGATTTCCCTTATTTTTTCTAGTTTTTTCCTAAGCTCTGTTGCTAGTGTGTCCATGTCTATCCCCGTTTGAAGAGGTAGTATAGTGATAGTGCTGTTGCTGCTAGTGTTGTTAGTGCTATTATTTTTTTCTTCTTATCTGTTGCTGGCTGTGGGGCTGGTGTTGGTTGTTCTGTGGGTTGTGGCTGAATTATCTGTGTAGGTGTTTCTTCTACTATTATTTCTTTATCATATGTTCCTGTCCAGCACTCGTCTATTACGCATGCATATACTATTACATGGTATTTTCCCGGCTTCTCGAATGCTATGTTTATTGTTCTGCTTACACGGTCTTCCCCGGGTTCTGCATGTATTGTTATTTCTTTGACTGGTTTCCATTTTGTCCTCATGTTTAGTGGTGGTGTGGTGTCTTTGTCCCAGTACCTTATGTCTAGTTTTATCGGGTATTTGGTGTCTGGTTTGCGTGTTAGCACTATGTATATGTGGAGCGGTACTGGTTCTCCTACGTCTGCTTTATTCTTCTCTGGATAAAACGATGTTGATGCTATCTCTGGCTTCGGTGTTTCATTAGTTAGTGGTTCGTGATGGAGTTTTTCTCTGACCTTGTTCCTCATCTCGTTTAGGGCATAGTAGTTTAGCGGTGCATTGCTTACTAGGTGGTATCTTGTAATGCTCCAGTAGTATTTGTCGCTTCCTACTCCAAGGTATGTTTTGCCGGGTATCTTCTTTATGGTTATTTTTGTCCCGGTTCTCCTACTGTATTCTGATACTATGTCTCTGAGTATGTTTTCCAGTTCTTCTGGTGTAGCCCATCCAATAACTCCGTTGGCTACTACTGTGTATTTCGAATTCAGCAGTCTAACAACTCTAGCACCATCATAGCACTTCACGGTCTCTATACCGTGTCTCCACCATCTACTAGTCATCCCATGCTCATACATGTCCTCCAAGTTATGCGTGAGGAAAATATATTCGTAAACCATGCCTTACCACCAAATATATAGTTATAGGTACAGCATATAATATTTTTAAAAAATAAAGAAATTATTACATATTAAGGAGCTCTTGTATTTTTTCCTCATTTACACCTATTTCTAGTTTTTTAGCAATATATTTGATTAGTTTTACAAAGGTTGTTCTACGCATTATTACGGCGTATTTTTCGTTAAAATCCCTAGGTAGTTCTACTCTTTTCCTAATATAATAGTATGTCTTATTCTTCTTTGACACCGTGTTCTTGGCAACGGATATTTCCTTAATCCATATATCATCTCTAAGTATGTCTAATAGTTCTGGGTCAATGTTTTGGGTCAAACTATCACCATTATATTGTTTTTGGGTCAAACCCTTTAATATGTTTTTATTATTTTGTTGGGTACTAACCTTTTCTTCTTTGAGTGGTTGGGGTTTAACTTTTTCTATTTGTTCCTGTTTCGGGGTCAAACTAGTACGTTGTTCTTTGCTTGATTGTTGGGTACTAACTTGTCTTCTTCTTTTCAGGTATGTTAGGAGGTCTGTTATTTCGTTCATGGTTTTCGCCTGTGTTTTTTATTGTATATGTTTAGGGTGTCTTTTATTAGTTCTTCGAGGCTGTTGTATTGTTTTTGGGTGTATGTTGAGTATAGTTTTCCTGTTGTTGGTTTGTGTATTTTCTGGTTTCCGCCTTTTCTTATTGTTTCGGTGTAGAATGCGTAGAATTGGTCTATTAGTTTTCGTATCTTGTATTTGCATGTGTTTGATGCGTTTATGTGTGCTACTAGTGCTTTGCGTGTTTTGAATTTCTTATCGCATATTATGCATTTGTTTTGTTCTAGGTATTGGTCTATGTTTTTGCCTAGTATTGTTTTTAGGTATGTTCTTAGTATTGTGCATATGTTGTTGTATTTCTTATCGTTTATCCCCATGACGCATTTCATTAGTACTGTCTCTATTGATAGACGCATTTTTATCCCCGGCTATGTTTTTGAACATTGTTACTGCGTTTGTTAGTGCCTCGTATATCTTGTCTCCGTCTCCGTCTATGTGTGCATTGAATATTGTTGATATTGTTTTAGAAGCATAGTCTTTACAGGTCTTTTCATCAATATATTGTTTACAGAAACCATATATCATTAAAACATATTCTCTTCTATCACTCTTAGTATCTGCTCCATAGTATATTCCTTCAAGAATTTTGTAGAGTAGGTGTTCAAGCTCCCCTACAACTCCCTCATCCATACACAACACCCAGTCATATATGGGGGTCAGTACCCAGCCGCCCCCGGCACAACAACCCCGCATGAGTGGTGGACCGGTCACGGCTGGGTTGTTTCTTCATCTATTATAATAGTTATGTATGGGTTAGGTATAAAAAAGTTATATGTAGTCTATGTCTTCGTCGCTATATTCTTCTTTCCTATATTGTTTTTTCTGTGGTTTCTCCTGTATTGGGTATATTTTGACGCTTATCCTGTTATCTACTGTTGGTTTCACGTTCATAACGTATTTGTCGAAGTATATTAGGTATAGTTCTGAACCATCATTGAACCTTATGTATCTCAGAGCATTTACCTTGTCAATATTGATGTATAGTCCTAGTTTTTCTAGGCGTTCAAGATGTTTCTTCATCGTTTATCGCCTTGTCTATGTATATTCGTATTATTTCTTCTCCTTCTTCACAATCTATTATCTGCTCAGTATTGGGCTTGATCTCTGGCTTAACCATTATCTTCTCAACAACAACTATCACCATTATAGGTTTATCCAATCTATTCTTAATCCTGATCTCCGCAACCATTACTGGATCACACCCGTCTTTATATATTCAGTTAATGTTTTTATTTTTGGCTTGTTGAATTTTGCTGGTCTTATAAGGATTGGTTCTGTGTTCGTGTTACCTATGCATGGTTTGTTGTATGATATTATGCCTATTCCTGAACTAGCTATTAATGGGATAAGGGCTTTCCAATGCCTTATGATAAAGTCTACAATATACCAATGTTGATGATTTATAACGGCATATGTATAGTGTGCTAGACAGCTCCTCTTACTAGCCTGTAATAATACTCTGCTAATATCGTTCTCCTTAAGCTCTATAATAAATAGTCTGGGAACACCCTTGCCCCTAGTATATGCTATGAACATCACGTCTATTTCGTATCCATTCCAATATATTCTACGCCTAATACTATCCCTATCAACACTAACAGCGTGAAAACTCTCAATTAGATTAATTAGCTTATCATCAAATAATCTATCTTCGCTACACATTACTTCGTCAATCATGTTATTATCACCACGTCTTCATTGTATTCTTGTCTTTGTTCTTGTTTCTGGTGCTCGTTTATTAGGAAATAAATGATTGCTGCTCTGATTACTTCGCTTCTGTGGAGACCGTGTTTCATGGCGTATTTGTCTATTTCTTCGACCATTTCCTCGGGCATTTTAACCGTTATTACACGCATGTTTTCCACCTCTTTATTCTATGAAGTCATCGTATATTATTAGGTATAGGTATTCATCGCATTTTCCTAGGTTCTCTGTTATTTTCTTTACAATATATTTCTCGTAGTTGTATTTTGGTTTTTCTAGGAACCGTATTACCCATTCATCATAGGTTTTCTTCATATAGTTTAATAGTTCTCCGTAGCTGTTGAAGCTCTTATACCTAGGCTTGCCAATCATTTCAGACGCCTTAACTATGCATGTGCATATCCTCATTTCTCCTACACCTAGTTATCACGGGTTCATCCTACCGTGAACGTGTATTTTATACAGGTTTTTTCCTCGTATCCGCACTTCGGGCATTTGTACACGTAGCATGTTGTTCCATCATCTGATACTTCGTAGCGATCATAGACTAGGTAGTCCTGCCTACATCTCGGGCAAAGTATTTTTACAGGTATGTATACCGTACTCACATCATCACCCCGTGCACAGTAGGTAGGTTGGATAATAAGCCTGTGAGAGCGCCTATTATGTATCCTGTGGTGTATTCTCTTATCTCTGGGTATGTCTCGTCCTCAACTACTTGTTTCTCGAAGAACTCGTACAGTATGAAGAGAACAGTTATAATACAGGATGCTGCTGGGGATAACCATACAATAATGCCTGCTATGAAGCCTATGAGTATATGTGCCAGTTTACACAATAGTTCTGCTGGGTACATGTATATGTCCCCATAATATATGGTGTTTTAGAGGTAGAAAAAGAATATGGTTTATTTCTTGTTCTTTTCCAGCTTCTCCAAAAGCTCTTTCACGGCTCTCCGTATTGCTTCTTTATCTATTAGTTGTTGGTTTAGGATTATGGAGTAGTCATAGGCGTCTCCCAAAACTGTTTCACCCCGTGTGATTTGTTTATGGGTTTGGAAGGGTAAAAACTTATGTGTCCTTGTTTTTAAACAGTATTTGTTTTATTTTCTCTATTTCTTCTGGTCTTAGCGTTGTTCTCAGGGTTTTTGTTAGTGCGGATTTTTCTAGCTTGTTTCTTGGTATTAGGTTGTGTCTGGTTATTATTTCTGTTATTACTCGTGGTATTCTTTCATCGTCTGGTAGTGTTAGTAGTCTGTATTTTTCCAGTATCTTTAGTTTTCTCTTATATTCTCTATTGTATTTTGTGGGTCTTGTTTTTAGTGTCTGTATATGTATTATTCTGAGCTTCTCTGGTGCTATTAGTGGGTATTTTTTCAGAGTACTCGGTGATATCCCTGTTTTTTCTGATACCTTCTCTATTGGTGTTGGTCCGTTGTCTTTTAGGTATTTTATTACTGTGTCTATGTTTTTCTTGAGTTTTGTTTTTCTTTTACGGTATATTCCCTTGACTGGGCTGCCGTAGTGTTTTTTGAATAGTTTCCTAGTTCTATCATAGCTTATTCCAAGCATTCTCGATATTTGTCGTAAAGTGTATCCTTGACGGTATAGGTGTATTATCTTGTCTACTAGTTCCGGTGTTGTAGGCTTTATTCTAGGCTCTACTCCAAGCTTCCTTAGATGGTGCCGTATTGTTTTAATATTCACGCCGAATATCTTGGCAATATCTTTTACATATACTCCTTTCTCGTACAGGTATTTTATTACTTCAATATCTTTGTCCGTAAGCTTTCTTTTCACCATGTCTTTTCCCCGTTTTTTAAAAAATAGTTGTTGCGATAAAACGTTTTACCATATATTATGTTATATTCCAAGAAATAATGTAATAAGCATTGCTAACAGCTCTGCTACTGTTATAATAAGTAACAGCGTTGCTCTACCAATCCATTTATCTGCTTTCATGGTTTCATCCCTCATATAATAATGAAATGCTATTCCTAATGATAGAAATGCTACTATAAGTGTTATTAATATTGCTAACAACAATATTTTTGAAACAACTCCCAGCTCCATATTGCATGAATCATGTACTGGTATAGGTATCGGTATAGGTATGGGCTGAACAATAGCTCCGGGCACGTTTATCCCCGTTTAAAAATAATTGTTTGTGCATCATGTTGTGAGTATGTTTTTTATGGTAAAAAAGGGTGTGGTTATTTTATTTGTTTCTCGACTAGGTAGCATTCTTTCAGTAATGGGTTTGATTTTATCCATTTAATCATTTCTTCCTCGTCTACTGGAACATATATCTTGTAGTCGTTGTTCACGGTTATGCATATTATTTTCTTCACGGGTTTTCACCCCTTTCTTGTTATGTATATAGTTTTCTGAGGATGTCTTCTAGTGATGGTATTCTCAGGTTCTTTATCCCGTCTTCCAGTATGTTCAGTATTTTTGCGAGTATTATTAGTTCTTGCTTCATCTCCCTCATAGACTTCTTACCTATCTGTAGCCGTATGTCTCTTATCATTTCTAGTGCGAAGCTGTCATAGTAGTCTGTTCCAGTCCTTACTTCTACTACTGTGTTTAGTTTTTTCTCTAGTTCTTCTATCTTGCTAGATAGTTCCTCGTTCTTTTTCCTGAGTTCTTCGTTTTCCTTCATTAGTTTCTCTATTGTTTCATCTCTCCTAGCTATTTCTTCGTCGCACCTATACATTTTGGCTTCTCTTACTAGGTTTTCTACCCTGTTGGTTAGTTTCTCCATGTATTCTATGAAGTTGTTCAGTACCTCGCCTATTGTTTGTGGTGATTCGTTTTTTAGGAGGTTCCATAGAGCCATACGTATTATCTGCGACTTACTGGATTTATACTGTTTCATCAACTGGTCAAGTAGCTTAACAGTTGCCTCATCCAATGACACGGATATTACTGCTCTCACACACAGCACCCCATATATGGTCATTTGATACATATATTGTTTGAGATTATTAAAAATTAATACAGTTTAATAGCTCCCAGCTCGACCAGTATAACTAGTGATAACATGATATACATTAGTATAATTATTATGAAGAACAGCCTCGGTATTATTTTATCGTCCCAGCTACATTCATAGTTCTTAAAGGCACCACAATACAATATTATCAAGATAATCGCCATCACCAGCATCAATATAATAATGCCCAGAAAGACTACTATGGTCTCTAACAATACCCATCCCCCGTACAGGATTATTACAACGTAATACATACAATGTAATAATCCAGAAAACAATCCATTAGGAATTAATACAATGTAATACACCATGATTCTACACTATGTTCAATACAATGATACATCTGTGAACCTTAGGTTCCCATCCCTTGTTTCTCGTAGAGAACCCGTTGAAAAGTTGGGGTCAAACACATGGTTCTCCAATAGAAACTCCCCGGTTCCACTCCCCTCTGTTTCCTGTGGAGACGGGGAGAAACAGTATCTAACGATTACAGATAGGGGGCTGTATTAATAATTAATAATAATACAGATCAAACCAGTAGAAAATTCTACTAATACTCCCTTCCCCTTCTCCAAGAGAAATAATACAGTAGAACTCCCCGGTTACTCTCTCTTATTCTTATTTATTTATAAAAAGAAAGGTGCTATACTTGTAGGAGTTTTTCAAGTTGTTCACGGGCTGTATCTAGTTTATATATTGCTTCTCTATATATGTGTGTTTCTGCTATTGTTATTAATAATTGTTTCACGTATTCGTTTACGGTCATTCCCTTGTTTTTTGCTAGTTTTTCTAGTGTTTTGTAGTGTTCTTTTGGTAATGATATGCTTATTTTAGGCATTTGTTTCACCTTTGTAGGTGGGTTTTTATTGCTTGTATTATGTGGTGGTTGTCTATTCTTTTCTTTTCTGATAGGTGTGTTATGTATATGTCTGTTACGTCTAGTAGTAGTTGATTTAGTTCTGCTCTGTGTACTCTGTATATGTGTGCTGTTAGGCTCATCTTGTTGTCTAGGTGCTTTAGGCAGAATGGACATGTGTAGGTGTTTAGTAGTTTTTCTAGGTCTCTATTATATATTGTGTTGTAGTAGTGTTTTAGGAGACTGTATAGTACTCTGTATTTCTTCCTGAGCCTCTCCCTTATGATTATCTTGTATAGTATAGCCATGATTATTGATTGGTGCTTCAAGTTTTCCACCCCGTTATTTTTAATACCTCCGATGCTCTTGATCTATAATGGTGTCTGTGGTGAACGTGATAGGGTTCTTCGGAGACCTGCACCTAGGTAATCTTTTCTCAGATGTTGATGGGGTTCTTGAGCTTGCTGAGAGGGTTATGGGTTATAGTGATGAAAAAGTGTTGCTGGTTTTTGTCGGCGACGTTATTGAGGGGGCTAACAAGTACCGTACACAGATATATAAGATGTTTAATATCGAGCCTCTCCGAGTACAGCTGGATTATCTTAGCTGGTTCATTAACACGTTGTTTGACATGGGTCGTGAGAAAGGGGTTAGGTTGAAGATACATATTGTTCTAGGAAACCATGACTTGGGCTATGATTATGGTAATCTGATAAAGTTTATTCGTAAACGTGGACTCGATGTTTCCTATGACTCTCTCGTTATAAGAACTCCTAGGCACAGGATACTTTGTAAGCACCAGTTGAACAGGGGTAGTAGGGGATCGTATCTTACGTGGTGGAGCGGTTACTTGCTCAATCTAGGCGAGAAGCTGTTGTACCAACATAATGCCGATATACTGGTTACGGCTCATACTCATAGACCCGATATAGCTATTGTTAATCGTGATAACAAGTTCTTCGTCGGCTTACCAGCATATATTGTCAGTAATGAGGACTACAAGTATAATAAGATAGTGGTCTATATGGATGGGTGGATGAGGATAGACATGATTAGTAAGCGTCCCCGAAACCTAGTGATGAGGGAGAATTTGAGAAAAATGAGTGAGATTGTAGGTGTTGAACCATTGCTTGACGAGGTCTCTATATAAACATTTTTGATGCTTGGCTGTCCTCTTTTTCTCCCTGTTCTTCTTTCCTTATCTCGTTCACAATATTGGTTATTTTGCTCTGAACCGTTATTGTTAATCGGTCATATATCTTATCCATTAATTTATTGCCTTTTTCATTGCCTAGTTCTTCTACTAGGGTTTTGCGTACGGTGTCTAGGATTAGGTCTGTTATATGTTCTATGAATTTGGTTGTTTCGGCATAGATTTTGTTGATTAGTTTGCCTGTATGGTTTGCTAGTTTCTCGAATTCCTTTATAGAGTAGTAGACTATGATCATACCTGTTCCTAGTGCTGAAAGGAGTATTGATGGTATTGTTTGTATTGTTGGGTTTATATGATATGCTAGAAAATAAATTGCTATCACGGATAACCATACAAGTATGTCTTGGGGCTTCATTTCATTCACCCAGCATATTTTCTACACTATTCATGGTTATAAACTATGGTGGTTAGCGGTATTTCTTGAGAGTGTTTATTAGCCAGTCTACTTCTTCTTTGCTAGTTGCTAGTCTGGCTATTTTTATTGCGTCTCTAGGGTCTCTTGTTCCCAGCTCATCTGCTGTTTTTACTGCTATGTATTCTGCTAGTTCTGGGTCTATTTCTTCCCGTGACACTAGTACTGATTTTACTATGTCTATGTATTGTTCACGGCTGTATGGTTTAAGCCTTATTATTATGAATCTGGACTTGAGTTCTGGTGGTAGGAATCTATCTGTGTTGCATGCGGCTATTACTTTGCATCCGTCTATGTATTTACATTTTACTACTTCGTATCTATCCCTCATTGCTATTACTATTCTTTGGTGTTCCATCCATGATAGGAGTACTGATAGGTCTCTTGAGTCGTTTATTTTGTCAAGCTCATCTATTAATAGTAGGCGTGGAGAGAACTCTGCTAGTATTTCTCTTATTCCTGCTTTTGTGGATGTTCCTGCTAGTATTAGGTGTGCTCCCTCTATGCGTCTCCATAGTTCTTCCATTAGGAGGGATTTGCCTGTTGCTGGTGGACCTACTAATAGTATGTGTATGGGTTTCTTTGATTTTAGTGCTTTTATTATTGTGTTTTTGACGTCGTCCATTCCTATTAGGTCTTTGAATAGGTCTTTCGGTATTTTTATTGGTTTGTTATAGTCTGGTTCTTTGGTTGATTTACCATATATTTCTAGTGCTTTCTTTATTGCTTTAATATCCGCTGGCATGTATATTGTGTATCTTCTTGACTTATAGGTTATTCTGAGTATCCCCATGTTATATAGTTTGTATAGGTATGCCGGCATACTGTTTACTTCGTGTGCTTCGAAGCCCATAATCATTGTCTCGTGTCCGCATTTCCTACATCGGTATATGAATTTTGAACCCTCTACTAGTTCTAGGTCTTTGGAACCACATTTCTCGCATCTAAACTTGTGCTCATACCATGCAACAATGTTTCTGAGAACATCGTGGTACTGGGGCTTCTGCCGTAGAACCAAGAGTATCTTATTAACTAGTTCCTCTGACATGCACACACCCCGACTCTGCCTGTCGGGTATTTAAATATGGTTAAGGAAATAAAAAAGAATTGTGGTTATTCTCCCCAGTAGTCTTCTTGGTCGAATAACTGGTCTCCAATGTATTCTAGTTGTTTCATCAGTATTAGTGCCATAAGGTATGAATCCATCTCTGATATTCCATTTATAAGGTATCTTATCATCTTTGCTACAGTATATACGTCAAAGTTTCTTTCCAGTTGTTCTAGTATTTTCATTACCTGTGTCTTTGTTAATAGGGTTATTTTCATTATGTATCACCATGTCTTGGTTATGCATGGGTATTTTATGTTTAGGATTTCTTTAGGTATTTTTGTTGTTCTTATCTTGCCTGTTCCATGACACCTTGGGCATAGTTGCCATTTCTTACCGTCTGGTGTAGGTATTATTCCTTTTCCTTTACAAACTGGGCATGTTATTTCTACGTATCCATATACTAGTGGGTCTACCATTTTGTTTCCCCGTTATATGGTTTTGTATTGGGTAAAAAAATAGTTGTGTTGTTTTGGTTATTTGTTTTTCTTCTTGTAGGATAGGTAGTTGAAGAGCATTCCTTTTGTTATTGGATCTGATATTTTTGTGCGTAGCCATAGTTCTAGTTTTACTGCTTCTATTAGTCCTATTATTGTTGCTATGGGTAGTTTCGTGTTTAGTACTAGTTTGTTGAATATTCCTCCCAGTATTAGTGTTAGTACTTGGCTGTCTTTTATCATGTTTAGTTTTTCTATGATTTTGTCTAGGTATTCGTCTATTTCTGCCATGATGTCTTCGTGTTCTAGTAGCTTGTTTGCTAGTTCTTCTACTTCTTTGTCTAATTTCTCCATGTTTTTGTATGGGAACATGGTTTTCACCCCTCTTGTTCTACGGGTATTATTTTTATCTTTACGGGTTTTCCAACGTGTTTGTCTAGGCTGTATAGCTTGGCTATACGTGATGGTACTGGTATTATGTATCTGTCGCTTGTTCTACCGGTTTTCCACTTCTTTATTGTTGTGTAGAACTCTGTTCCATCATTGTCTGTGTCTGTTTCTTCTAGGTTTATGGTTATTACTACTGGTTCTCCAGACTCATAGTATTTTCTAAGCTCTGTGTAACGTATAAGTGCCGCTGGAAGCCTTATCAATCCACCCTTCATTATTTTTACGGGTACCTTGAACTTGGACAAGCCTATCCCCCGTAAATATATGCGTGTATGATTATTAAAAAAGATGGTGTATGGTTATTTGTATCGGCATTCCCATAGTTTGTTTGAAATATAGTTATCTATGTCATTGTCTTTAATGTATAGGATTATTAGTGTTATGATATATGTTATGCTTAGTATTATTGTTGTTGGGTTGAATAATTTCCATAGTGTTGCTTCGCCTATTAGTTCTTTTATTTCTTGTATGGATTGTTTAAGGTTTGCTATGTATTGGTGGTAGGCGTATTGTGTTAGGTTCATTTTCTCCACTTCTCTAGTAGTGTTTATTAGTTCTCCCAGTTTCTGCCTAATATGGTTGAAGTCTGTTCTAGGTGTTGGGTATAGCCATTTCGGGTTTCCGTGATATGGTTCTAGGTTTTCATATGCTTTTACCAGTTCCTGTCTTATCTCGGTTGCGTTGGTTAGTGTTGTTGCAAGGTCTAGGCGTGATACTATGTCTCTATCTATTGGGTACATGTTATCATATACAGCTAACGGCACCAGTATGAATGGTGCTACCAGTATAGCTATCCATAATAGCGAGTAGAGTATGTCAAGTATCTGCCATGCAAGACATTTCATGTATTTTATCCCCCGTAAAGGTGTATTATTATTAAAAAGATGATGTTTTACCAGCATATGTGGTAGCATGGTTTTCCCCTGTGTTTTTCTAGGAATTTTATTAGTTTTTCCTTTGTCGTGTATAGGTTGTAGACTGTGTTGTTTCTCCATTCTATCTTTTTTATCTTCTCTATGAGTTCGTCGTTTATTGTTATGGGTTCTTCTCCGTAGCTCGGTATTATTTCTGCTAGTCTACGTATTGGTTCTGGTATGAATGCCTTCGGGTCGTTGAACAGCATGGCTTTTAGAAAACTGCATTCACCAATACTTATATGTGGTTGTTCTATGGCTTTTCTACAGTCTAAGTCTGTGTTTAATCCCTGTCTTTTTATTGGTGGTTTGCCTATATGTATTGTGAAATCACATCCCATAATTATCCCCGTTATATAAAATAAGGTGTGCTATAATATTTTACTTGATACGTATATTATTCTTTCCCTGTGCTTGAGCTGAGACAATATTGTTTTTGCTTTGTCTTCTCTGAATACCTCACGTATTTCTCCTCTTTTGTTTGTCCATATGAGTAGTGGTTCTGGCGATGGTAGTTTGTCTGGGTCTATTTTCCTGTATTCTATTGTTTCTATGTAGTAGGGTATTGTTCTACGCATAGCAACGGTTACGTATTTCTTCCTCTCCATGAAGACCCTTATCAAGTCGTTTCTTATCAACCATATAATGGGTTTCGTGAATCTGAATCTAAACTTTAGTGCTACATGGTATTTTATCTTTGGGCATAATCCATAGTTTGGCTCATGGAATATTATGTATATGTATTCTGGATTTAGTGTGAAGTATTTCCATCTCTTCCTAAACGTTGCCCCAAAACCCTTCTCTACAAGAATATTGTATTCTTCCCTACTCATAGCTCGGTAAACAAGCATGTTTGTTCCCCGAAACAGGTTAGGATGAAAAAACTATTTTGATTGTTTTAGTTATTTTTCTGCCTATGTATTTGCTTATTCTCTCTAGCAGTAGGTCTGTTTTATTGTGTAGTTCTGCGTCTATGGGTTTCCAGTTAATATAGTCGAATCCATATACTTTGTAGTTGTTGTCGCTGAAATGTATGGTTATACTGACGAGTTTTTCTGTTCCAGAGTATTTGGTTATTGAGGCATAGAATAGCCT
>JAMOPC010000476.1 GCA_027064845.1 Desulfurococcales archaeon
GTATTATCTGCTCTACCATTTATAGGAATAGATACAAGCACTATAGGCATTGGATTATCAGCTATAGCTGCTTTCATCATTGGTTTCGGGCTACAAGATACTTGGGCAAATCTTGCAGCTGGAGTATGGTTATTAATAAACAAGCCTTTTAGAAAAGGCGATTACGTCAAAGTTGCTGGCTTAATAGGATATGTTGAAAGCATAGGTGTTATGTCAACTATTCTACGTGGAGAAGACAATACTACTATGATTATTCCAAATAAGAAGATATGGGGCTCACCTATTATCAACTACACACATGAGGAAATACGTAGAATAGAAGTAACGATAACTATGAAGAGAAAGAAGGATATTGAAGAATTAACAAATGCTATCTTAGAAGCTGTTATCACCAAAGACTATATTCTCAAAAACCCTCGTCCTAGAGCCCAGGTTTTAGAAGTTACACCTGACAAGATAAATTTGAAAATATATTTATGGGTTAAAACCAAGCTACTTAACGAAGTCAAGGACAGAATACTAGATGATCTAAGAAGGATTCTTGAAGAAAAGGGTATCGAGTATAGTTCTCTTAAATAATTCTTTGTTCGCTCGGTTTTCTTTAAATAAGTGATGGAAAGATTTATTACGATCGAAAATCAGAATTGATCATAGCTGAGAGGGTATTACCATGTCTTTTATCACTAGTGATAAAACTATTCAAGAGTATAGACGTGGACTAGAGATTGGTCTATTGTGGAGTCTGCCATTTAATGCACAGGTTAGAGACGTGATATATCACTACATAGACTATGTGAAGGGGTATGAAGACAAGATAATTGATTCATGGCCTCTCCAGAGGCTAAGGTATATTTATCAATTACAAGCGGCTCATTTCGTGTATCCCTCAGCTACACATACTCGGTTCAGCCATAGTCTCGGCGTTATGCACTTATCCTATAAATATGTGAATCAGCTCCTGCGAAGTCTTCCACAAAATAAGAAGATAAACACACCGGTGATAAGAGAGGTTTCTAAGAGAGTAAGAGAAATAGCTGTGGCTTCACGGATTGTTGGTTTACTACATGATATTGGACATGGACCCTTTAGTCATGCGTTCGACCGTTATGTCTATAAGAATAAGGATTTCCTAGGATACAGAGTCGGTAATCACGAAGTAATGAGCTACATAATATACAGGGACTATCTCAGAGATGTTATCAGAAAAGCTCTTAATAACTACAATAATGTCCTAGGTGTGGACGTTGAATATGTGCTCGAGATCATTGATGAGGCAATGAAACCAATAATTTCTATGAGGAAGCATACAGACTTATTATCTAAAAACATACTGAGACCAGATGAATTCTATGTTCCATTACCCGATAAATCCATCCATACTATTGTAAGGCTTGTGGTGAGAGATTTCATCTATACTAGTGACATAATTGATTACCTGAGAAGAGATAGCTACTATACAGGCCTACCTATCGGCAACATTAATGATGAATGGTTAATTAGGAATACTTACTTGGTAGAACAAGGTGGTTTACTCGTACCAGCAATATCCACCAAAGCCGTGGATGACCTCGTAAGACTCCTCAATGCTAGGAAAATGATGTACAAGAACGTTTATCTACACCACGTTAATCTTGCCTTCTCAGAAACAATAGGTGTATTACTGAATTGTTTAAAAGAACATATATCACATATTATCGATGAAATGCTAACAAATCCCGAGAAACTAAGATTATATATGTCATTAACAGATTTTGGAATATATGGGTTGTTGCAGAGGATCCTATCATTTGGAGACATAGGAGCATTGTGCAAAGACAACATGGAACTTGCAAGACAGAGTTTAGAAAACCTTCTCGTTAAGAGGAAACCTGCATGGAAAAGACTAGACACTTTTACCTTTGATCTAAGAAGAGCCAAACACATATTCAGCCATAGATTCGGTGAAATTATGCAAGAATCAATTAAGAAAGTCATAAGCGAAGAACTCGCGAGTACTTTAAGTAGTAAGGGATTCAGCGAAGATGATATAAGAGTAGTGATCACATCTATCGATATCTACCCATCTGCTGGGAAAGAGATTGTTAAAAACCTCGTAATAGTAAAGGTTCAGGAAGATAAAATAATAGGTCGTGACGAAGAGAATCTAGATAGATTTGCCGAAAGACATGGTCTTGTCCCTGAAGCGTTATTCATTATTTACTTGAATAGAGAGAAATACAAGAAACTATCCGAAGATGATCTGACAAGAGCTCGTAGCCTTGTATCAGATATACTTAGAGAAGCAATTGGGAGTAGGATAGAAGAAGTTCCAGAAACTAGCTAATCGCTCTTATGAAGATTCTGCTCTTGGGTACTCGATGAATACTTAAATCAAGGTATCTTGTGTCGATCTGCTATCTCTCTATAAATTTTGCATCTCTTATATAGCTCATCGTGAACACCATAATCAATTATTTTCCCATTAGCCATTACGTATATTTTCTCAGCATGTCTTAATGCAGTCAAACGGTGAGATATAATAATTATTATGGCATCACCCAGATATTCTTTAATTCTATAAATTAATTCATATTCACTATTAGCATCCAAACTATTAGTAGCTTCGTCTAGAATTAATACATCTGGTTTTCTCAATAATGCACGAGCTAGAGCTATTTTTTGTTTTTGTCCTTCCGATAGTTTACTCGGATTAATTATTGTTTTAAGCCCTGCAAAGTCTATGCCTATAAGCGAGACAACCCGTTGTATATCGGCAAGAGGATATTGCATGCCGAGGGTCAAATTTTCAAGAAGAGATGCATGGATAATTACATCTTTTGAGGGAACATAATATATTTTCTTCCGAATTGATTCTAGAGAATATTTTTTATAATCCTTATTGTTTATGAGTATTTTTCCTTTGTCTGGTTCATATATTCTTATTAATGTTAAAGCAAGTGTTGTTTTACCCGAACCTATAGGTCCGACTATCCCAATAGTTTCTCCTCTCTTTACCTTGAGCGAAACATTATCTAATATCTTTCTAGAATCCATTATGATAGATACATTTAACAATTCAATTTTATCAACATGCTTGAGGTTTTCTCCCTTAGCGATATCCTCTTTTTCAAGATTTATAATTTCCTTATATCTTTCAAAGTGGGGAATAACTGCAGATAAGTTTGTGAATAAACTTGCAATATTCATTATTGGTTCATAAAGATGTGGTAAAACAGAAGAAAATGCTATAAGAGTACCAATAGTAAAATAGCCCTTAATTGCTAATATCCCTCCAATTATGAGGATAATTAATCTAAAAATACTATTCAAATAATAATAGGATTTATTATAGAAGATCCTGTAGAAAACATACCTAGTAAAATTTTTTATCCATTCATTTAAGCTATGATTTGTTTTATATGCAAAGTAATTTAATGAGCATGTCCTTTTAATGAAAAATAAATTATCGAGACTTAATTTTAATTCATCAACCATGTTTGATAAGCTAGCACGTTCTAAGCGAGAATATTCTGAGATCCTTTTAGATGTAAACTTGTATATTAAATAATTTAATGGAATTAGAAGAATAGATACGATTAACAAATGAATAGATAAATATCCTAGTGTAAAAACAGTTATTCCGAAGTTAATTAATTGAATAGTTATAGCTGGAACCAAACCTGCAAGCATAAAAGCTAGTTGTGGAAGATCCGAAACGATTCTGGCTAATATGTCTCCTACTTTTATTTGTCTTAGCTTTGCTCTGTATAGAGATGCTAGTGTCTTATTAGCTAATATATAAATGCCTCTAATACCGAGTTTTTGTAGGAGAAAGTCTCCGTAGAAACTAGTTATGTACATGCTAATAGTAATTACTACTAAAATGAAACCAAATAACAAAATCTTGTCAAGTCCATAATGATTAGTTATGGCATCGATAAAATCTCTCATCACCATAGCATTGAAAAAACCTAGGACTGAATTTATAAAAAATATGAGTATGGCTAAAACAGTACTTCCTAGCAAACATCTCGAAATATGTAATCCTTCAATAAATAAATCTCTTAATTTAGCCATAACTATTATTCACTTCGCTTCGATTCTAGAACATTTATAGTGTTATGCCCGTTTCTTAAGATGTTCTTGCTAAATTTTGGTAGCAATTATCAATTTTCTGATTTGCTAAGTGATTTTTTAAATATATCTTGAAAGCGGGATAAACTTTGGTGTTAGGGGGATTTAAATTATCTTCTAATAAAAGCAAATTCTTGTTCGAACTCTTTACCTGTTAAATTTACTAGGTATTGCTTGACGGCATAGCTAATTATTTTCCTAGCATCAAATGGTTCTTCTGGGCAATTATCTAGTGTTAGCCTTCCATTACTACATATTTTCACAACATTGTTCTCGATCAATGCATTAATTACTTCTTCTAATTCCTTTGAGTAAAGACCAGTTATCGTTATTTCCCATGAAAACTTTGTTGAATGTTTACTGCTTAAATACATTATGTTATGTAGGAGACTCTTTGTTGGCTTGTATTTACTAATGATCTCTAGTATCTCGCTAACGATACTCATGTCTTCTATCCCTGAATACTTATCAAGAAAGTGTTTTGGATTTAAAAAAGAGTACTGAGTATTTTCGATTAGTACATTCCAACAGTCTTGGGTCCTTCTTTTAGCATTTTCTTTAACTGGTACTTGAAGAACAAGATGCTCACGAAAAGATAGATGATAGCATAACATATACCTATTATGATCATTTTATTTACTTCTAAGACAGTTGGTGTGCCTAGTAGACTATATCGTAAGAGCTCTGCTGGATAACTATATGGTGTAAGTATTGCAAATATTCTTAATGGTTCAGGCATATTTACTAATGGAGTCAAACCACCTGTAGCTATTGGCATGATCCATCCCAGCATCTCCATTACAGGCCCACTAGTACCTGCTGAAATTGTTGTTCCTCCTAGTATCATTGCATGTCCGAACAAGACTACCATTAGTAGGGTTATGCTTAGCAATAATAGTAGTGGATCTGTTACGATTAATGCAGGAGGCCCTATGAGTATTGCTAGTATTCCATATACTATTGCTAATGATGTAACCATCCACAGCATACTGAATGGTAGAACACCTACATAGTGTATGAAGATGCTTCTCCCACTAACAAGTATGTATTCCATCATACCGCTCATCATAAGCCATCTAAGCTCCCATGCCCAATCCCATGTAGCCATCGAGTATGAGAGGAATACGAGAACAGCTGCGAATGCGTAGCCCGCTATGGTATTGGGAGACATGGTTGGTGGTGCAAATAATATTATTGGTGCTATGAATAGGGTCATCCACAATGCTAGTGATAATAGGCTCAGCACTAATCCGTAGTTTCTAAGAAGCTCTGCCGTCAAATATGCTTTTAGAACGGCTTTTACAGCCTCAAACATAGTGGATCACCTTATCCCTTCTCGAAGCTTCTTTGTCTCCCAGTAATCAATGCTCTTAACACCTATGGGGGCGTAAAGGATGAATAAAGCTGTAGCTATTCCTATAAGAGACAAAGCATACAGTACATCTAGTTTCTCAATTATCATTAACTGAATAACCTCCACGATATGACTAGACGGTATAAGGTACGAAACTATTCTTCCAAATAATGGCATTAGGTATCTAGGATAATAGGCTCCAAGCAATATCATTAGAAGTGGTCTTACAATATTTATTATTCTCCATGACTCTCCTCCTACACCATATATTAACCCTATGAGAACCATTATGGGGGTTGTAAAGAACAATCCTGAGATCAGTGCCAATAATATGACAGCTGCCCCTTCTACTAGTCCTCCTAAACCATAATAATATATATAAACCGGAACTATGCTTGTAGCACCTATCAATATTACTATTAATAGCCTTGGGAAAGGAATTGCTATATACCTGTATATCCTAGGTAGAGGACTTATCAAAACATACTGTAAAGTACCCATCCATAACTCGAAATGCGGTCTCCACAATAGATCATCTGATACTCCAAGTATGGAGATCAATAGGAACCCGGCTGTTATAAAGAATACTTCGGGGGGCGCACCTGTTCTCTCTATAAATACTTGTCTTGACCCCATAGCATAGCCTATTAAGACTACGAATAGTGTCAGGATATATGGATAAACTATTATCATGATTAGTGTTGATTTTCTCCTAAATAGATCAGCATATACAAACTTTGCTTCAGCAAGTATCATGTTCCATAGACTCATGTTAACCACCTTTCTCGGCAAAGTATATGAAGACGTCTTCGAGAGTTGGTTCTTCTATTTTCAATGATATTGTTTCATAGCCGTTACTCACAAGTTTCTTGAGGAGTTCGCCGAGGAGTTCTTCTGGTTT
>JAMOPC010000477.1 GCA_027064845.1 Desulfurococcales archaeon
TGGGATTTCCCAATTAATAAGACACGGTCTATAGATTTCGTTCTCCCACTAACACAGAAATATAGACAATTATTACGTGCTAACTATATGTATGTTTCCTTATTTGCTTATCCTCAAAGTCCCGAGGTGATTAACAATTATAAGATCATATATAAGGACATAGATATTGAAAAAATTAGAAAGGAATTAATCACTATATATCCATGTATATCAAGAGTTGAAAATGAATTAGGCACTAAAATTATTGACATGCTAGATGGTTTTGTTAAAACAGGCAAGGTTGATGTAAATAAACTAGATTCAATATATGAGTACTTGGTACAAAGAATTAATAGCTGTAAAGCATTACTTAAAGATACTCGAGCAGAAACCATCGCTGTTTTTGAATCAACTACAACGCCCAATAATAACTATTATAATTCAAGTATTTTAAATGATAAAACAATTATTATCATAGTATTGGTCTCGGTATTGATTATTGTCCTATTACTGTTTAAGAGACAATATAATATTAGTTATGTGTGAAAAAGATGTATAGGAAAATATCAGTACTGTTCACGACGATATATTCTGACTTAACTATATTGGAGAGAATATCTATGCTTTTAATGCTTATACTAATCACAGCATTATCTGGATACATATCCATGGATTCTCTATACAGATCTTTGATTGTATCGGGTCCCTCTCTCCCTATTGTAGGTGTTCACGGATTTATTAGTAGTAGTGAACGACATATTTCCGAGATATCTTCTCAAGGAGAACAAATTATAAGAGACGTTGCAATTAATTTTCAACAGATTTACTGGGACGCATCACTATCTACTGTTTTACTTTTCGTTGCTTCTTCTATTGTTGTTTTTCATCCATTTATGTCTAGACTCAAGACCCAGTTATTACCTCTAACTTATCGTTTATCATGGGGTTTCTTCAAATTATATTCTATATCATTTATTCTAGAGCTTCCATTTTTGCTTCTCTTATTAATGGCTTCTAATATAAATTGTTTGATTATTTATTATAACTATATTGGGTGTTTTGATTATTCTAGGCTTCTTATCTTGTCACAGCTCATGGTCGAAATAAGTGTTGCTGTATCAATATACTCTATATACTTTATTGTAAATAGAATTGATGTTGCTTTAATGGTGAACTTGCTATATGTCTATGTGTTTTTCCAATATTTTGAGCCAGGTATATTAGCTATTGGTCTTTCAATTTTATACTGTGTTACAAACATAGTTGTTACATTAATCGCTGTTTCAAGGAGGTGGTTGGTTCTCTGATGCAATGTGGATTAAAATCTTCGATTAGTATTTCTATATTATGTGTTATAGGCTTTGTCCTCGTAATTTTATCGGCATTTATGGGTATTGTTGTATTTAATAAGCTCCCAGATAATTTTCACAGTAGTTATAAATTATTGGATTATGAATTCCTAAAACCTGTTGCTAAGTCAATGAATAAGAATATAGTTTATACGTTAAAGATATACTATCCGTTAAAACCGGGGCAGACGAACTTAAATGTTTCTGTAAAGGGTTTTAGTTGCGGGGTTATAGTTAGGATGTATGTATATGAGTATAAATATCATGAAGCTCATGGTAATTTGAGTCTCAGTTTTTATCGTAGGGCACCCTTTATATTATTAAATCTAGAGATCAATATACCTCCCTATTGTAAGGTATTAGATGATTCGAACGAGGTAGAGATATTTGTTTCGGTCAAGTGAAAACGTATTGATTGAGACACAGAAACTCCTAGTTAAGTACAGGTACGTTGTTGCTCTGAATGATGTTTCATTAAAAATACCTTATGGTAAAGCATTGATAGTTGGTTCAAATGGTTCTGGGAAAACAACTTTACTTAAAGTTATAGCTGGTTTAATTATTCCAACTAGGGGATGGGTTAGGGTTTTTGGACTAGATCCCGTTAGGAACTTTAACGAGATGACACGTAGGATACTGTTTGTTAGAGATTCTGATGATGTACATCAATATTTTAAGGTAAAATCATTAGTTAATGTTTTTTCTAAAATATATGGTGAACGGAAAACTCTAGAAGCTGTAGATAGACTTGGATTACTTCCTCATATGGAGAAGAGAATCTGTGAACTTAGTAAGGGGTTTAGGAGGCGGATCGCTTTACTTGAATCACTAATTGCTGAAAAGGAATTAATTATGCTAGATGAGCCTTTGAGCGGTCTTGATTATGAGAGTAGAAATATCATAAGAAATACATTAGCTGAGTTTTTGGTTGGTAAGTCTATTATAGTGTCAAGTCATATACCATTAAATCTTGATTTCAATTATTTGATAGTACTTGAACAAGGTAGAGTAGTTTATTCGGGAGAGTATTCTCACGAGATAGCATTGAAGTATTTCAGATTAGATTATTAAGCTTATTTCATGAGCGTGATATGAAATCATTATAATTATAATTTGATTAAGACTAAGAGTGAGTATTAGTTTTAGCGAAACGATTGTGGATCTAGGATTTTTTCTACTAGTTCTACTATTCCTTCACCACTTGGTTTTGATAACTTGATATCTACTTTTTCGAGGAGTTCTAGGTCTGCGTTTGATACTGCTGCTTTGTATTTTGTTATTTTTATGAATTCCCAGTCCATGTGGCTGTCGCCTACTCCGAGGGCTTCGTTTGGGCTTATTCCTAGTTTTTCCATTATGTGTAGTAGTGCTTTGCCTTTCCCAGTGTCTCTTGGTGTTAAGTGTATTGCGTACCCACTATATCCTACTTTTATATATGGGTATTTTTTCTCCAAATACTCCTTGATCATTTCATAGATTTCTCTGTCTCTCCTCTTGTGTTCTGGTTTTATTTTTAGAGCGTAGTCATGGTATCTGAACATGTTCTGCCATGTTTCGTAAACGTATTCTTTGAACTCGTTGAGAGCATCTAGTAGTGCTTGTTTAGCTGTATGTTTTGTCGTGGATACTATGGTTCCCGGATCATAGTATATTAGTGCCCCTGTCTCACCTATTGCTGGGCCTCTCAATCCCAGATACTTCTTTAAACCAACAACTATGGGTAATGCATTGCTAGAAACCAGGACTACGACTATACCAGACTCGTCTAGTTTTCTAAGACTATTAATTGCTCCAAGATGTAGTACTGCTGTGTCTCTATCAACTGTTAAAGTGCCATCGACATCGAAAGCTGCAAGCCTTATCTTCATATAGGGAAACACCAATTCTATTAATAATTTCTATATAATCATTAAGAGGCAATACAAAAAAGCCTAATTAAGTAATTTTGCTCCGCTGTCTAAGATTCTAACTATATCTCTGGTTTAATGTGTACGAGTTTTCATATATAGTGTCTTAAAATTTGAAAATAAGGGATATTCAACAAACATAATACTTGAGTTAAGTGAATGAGTGGTGTTTATGTATAAGCGAGTCCTATATTCGATTCCTCTACTACTAATAGTTGTTGTAATAACTGCAGTGCTATTGACGAACTATTATTCAGTTACTGGTTTACAAACTTCTAGCGAATCGAATAATTCGTCGATTTCAAACAATTTCGCAACTTGCTCTCCAAGCTCAGACACCTATACTATTACTTCGCAAAAGACTATTGGTTTTATTGGAAGTTACAAAGAGCTTCCACCTGATTGGGGAGCTGTAGTCATAAAGATTCTAGGAAATAAAACTATTACTGCAAAGCCAGGAGAGGTAATTAAAGTACAGATAGAGTTAACCTATATAGCGGGTAATAAGGCTCCACTCAAGGCTATTGTTATCTTAAACTCGAAGACTAATGGTTTGAGTTTTATATATATACCGGGAAAGTATGTTGATTTTGAAAAACTGTATACTTCTAAAAAAGTCATGTTATTTTACTCAAAAACAACTGACTTAGTCAAGATGAATAATAAAACGGCCAAGGAGGCAATATTTAGTAATAAGCCGTTCTTATTCCATTACGGGAAGATACCTGTAGTAGTAATAAAGAACAATAAGTTAGAATTAATTGCTTTGAGAAGCAATGATCTCGTGTGGTATAATGAGTCTAGGATAGTTCTTAAAGCTAATCAATCAAGGATCATAACTATGTATGTATGGATACCTGATTTCATAAAGCCAGGATTTGTATTCAATGGGGCAAACATTATAGGAACGTCTAACATAGACGCTGAAACCCTTAAAGTTAGTATATGGCCTGATGGGTTCAGAGAAATAATTATTGTAGGGAAATAATATTGTCCTTGGATCACGGACTAGTTACACGTCTTAAAACAAGCCCTCTATAAGATTAAAAGACATACATGAAGAATATAATCATTCTCCTAGACCATTAATGCCTAAGCTATCTCTAGTAGAGATATCTTAGTGATAGCCTTCATAGAACCACCATACATATTCTCAAGTATGCAACCCAGCAGCTTCTTTTTATCGGTCTCTTGCTCACTAACGAATTCCTCGTAACAAGCCCTAGCATAACCCAAGACGTCGCTGTAGTCATCGATGCCTAGCCTATGGAATACATTTCTGACCTTCTCAACACTCCTTCCTCTAGCAAGTTCCTCTTCGAGGGCAAGAGGGTCGATGCCAATAATTCTCCTGAAGAACCAAGTGTCAAAGCATCCGTAGGAATGCTTCTTTTTCCTGGATAAAACACGGCCAAGAACCCAGTTAAAGACACGGTAGTCTAATGTGTAAGCGAAAACATACTCTAACAAACTAATATTATCATCGAAATAAAGCCACTTGAATATACGCCAATTACAAGGATTTATATTGATTATTTTATTGATAAACCATATGCTCTTTATGTGAAATATTCTTTTACCTTTATCGCGTCCTTTTTTCTCTACATAGACTTTGTATTCTAGGTTAGGATATTTTTCTTTGAGTATTTTTAGTGTCTGTTCAAGTCTTTCTATTGTTCCTCTATGGTGTTTTGAAGCAATTTTCTTATATGCATCTGGTTTAAGACTTATTGTAAGACCTTTTATCTTTGCTCCATGATACCTATTATTAAATCTTATGTCTAACGAGCCTTCAGCCCAGAATAAACCGGAAAGATACTCTAATGGATACTTTGTACTTAGTTTATTCAAGTGTTCTTCATTAAACCACATGAAGACTCTTTTGCTATCAACGCGTGCTTTGAAAGTATAGTGTTTTCTTTCTTTTCTCAGATCTGCTCTAACATTATATGGAGGAAAACCAAATACTTCCTGGAAAACCTCGATGATCTTCTTTATCTCTAGGAAACTCGAAGTAGTTATGTTAACGAAATAGTCTTTTTGAATTCCATCTCTTCTTAGCGTAATATAACGTGATCCATCTCCATCCCATAATCCAGCAAGCCATGCATGTAAAGACAACCGAGTACCCCATATAGGTTTTACCAGGTATGCAATTTGTTTACGAATGTATTTAAATATTACGAACGTAACATACGTATCAATAGAGAAACAAACAAATATAATAACATCACCATAAAGAAATAGAACAACAAGACGATAGTGGATGAGGCCTCTAATTTGAAGCCAAAAAAATACCCAGTAAAACTAATAAAGAAAAAATCTGGTAAAGGCTATATATCTTACATGATCTACCTACCAAAAAATGTTATTAAAGAATTGAAACTAGAAGAAATAGAATACCTAGTTCTAGAGTATGAACCGCAACAAAGGATAATCAAGTTAAAACCATTAGAATAAAAAATATAAACCAATAATTAACACGATAAAGACAGTAGGAGAAAAGCCGCCGTAGCTCAGCGGGTGGAATTCCCGTAACCCGAAAAGGGTTCGGGAACGTCAGGCGCCGCCCTGGTATAGTGTTTTTGAGATAGAGTCTCCGGTTAGGCGGAGGTCCCGGGTTCGAATCCCGGCGGCGGCTTCTCCTGTTCTCATACAAAACATGGTACCTTATGTGACTGATTTTTATTAAGTAGTATTAGGAGTAATTATAATATGGAGCCCCGCGGCATTCCCGGCGGCGGCATCGCCCTGACGCCGGGCATAGCCCGGGGAGACGTGTGTCTTCCTTGGATGATGGGGCGGTCTCCTGCCGCGGGGACACTTGATACGTAATTGATCCTTTTATGCAAAGTGTTTTCCAGCATTGTTTTTTACTTGTGTGTTTAAAGGATTATGAGGCATAATATATATAAATCCCGATACCACCAATAAACATACAGATGATTACGAATTTGAGATGGAGACCCAAGCCCCCCAGGGGCACTGGATTAGTAAGAGACATTACGCTCACGCTTACCTACCCCTGGGACGCTTGGGTCTGACGAGGGGTTGAGGCTGGGGAGAGCTAA
>JAMOPC010000478.1 GCA_027064845.1 Desulfurococcales archaeon
CTTCGATAACGTATCTGGTCTTGTGAAGAAATTTATTGATAGAACATGGTGTATTAGAGGATTCCTAAGAAACAAGATCCTTGGAGCAATAGTAGTGGGTAGAGGCTATGGACTGGACACAGCTATAATGGCGATATATAGTTGGGGACTAAAACACGAAATGATAATATGCCATAGAGGAGTAAGAGCACACGCATATAACTATGGAGAAGTATTCCAAGACAAAAGAGCACTAGAAGACCTAGAAAAAATGTGTACAAGACTCGTAGAAGTAGCAAATCTAATATACTCTAATAGAACATAAACCCAAGTACTAAGTATAAATAATTAAAAACACACCCCAGTCCTTGAAAACTATACCTTCAATTCCCCATATCTTATTACTTAAAAACAAGTATCGGTCATTACTTCGATTCTATACACGTTATTACCTAGCAAGGAAAAGTTCAACAAAATAGCGTGGCTAGAACATTTTTCAATTCTATTATTGTTACAAAGTTGATAGAATATTCATTATTTCTCCCAAGCCCATTGTTTTAACACTAATAGAATAGAGTGCTGGACCGGTATTCAAGCGCTTTTATTCTTATTATTATCATTACTAGAATATGTAGCAATAATTATGGGTCTGGAAGTGTTTTATGCTTATTGTCTATATTGGTTTTGTATATTTTGGGAAATAAGTATGTGTATGAGTATATCTATTGCAGAGGTATGCTTGTAATGTTATTGATAGGTATTTGTATTAGATTTCTTCTGGTGTAATGATTGCGTGTTTTGGTAATTTATTTTCTTCTATAAATTCTATTAGTTTTGCATCTATTGTTAATAGTTTGATCCCGTTGTATAACGCAGTCGAGTATATTAGATTGTCTATTAAGTCTCTATGTCCTAATTGATACATTTCTATAGCGTTTCTTACAGCTTTCTCATTGATAGGGACGTGTTTTAGTGTTTCATTTATTGCTTTAATCCCTTCCGCTATTCTCTCGATCTCTTCCTTAGTGCCCCTTATCTTCTTCACTATCTTCCATAGTGCTTCCAATATACTTAGATCGTTGTAGTATAGCTCGTACTTATCAAGTCTTGGAAATACTTTCATTATTTTCTCGGATGTTTTAAATCCTAGGATTGGGAGTAGGAAAGAAGTATCTAGTAGCAATCCCTTATTTTTGTAAGAGTTTTTCTTGTTCACGCATACTCTCCTCTTCAACCTCTTCAGGAGAGATCACGCCAATCTTTCTACCATGAAGAGCCAACCAAATAGCATCCCGCACAGGCTCTATGATGATCTTGTTATCAACAGCAATTATCCGTATCTTCTGACCCTCCCTTAAACCAAGAAACTCGGCAATATGCTTCGGTATAACTACAACTCTCTTCTTCCCAATCCTAGATTCCACCACCAAACCCACACGTAGTCACCTAACAAAACATAATATCTAACCAATTATTTAAAGACAAACCATATATTTAAAACAAAACCCAAGTAACAACGTATAAATCAATTTATATAAAATTAGTTAAAGACTACTTTATTATACAAATCACTCAATTCTATTATTGTTGTTACTATATCGGTATTAATCTCTACATGTGGCAACAGGTTAAGAACTTTCAATTCTATTATTGTTGTTACGAGTGGGGGTGTGGGTTCGAGGGGTTTTCCTAAAATATAGTCTTTCAATTCTCTTTATATTGTTACTTACCGTTGCCAGGTCTACACTGCTAGCGTGTAAGACTTTCAATTCTCTTTATATTGTTACAGCAATCCCGATTATTGGGCTAACAATCCCGAAGTATTTGACTTTCAATTCTCTTTATATTGTTACTCTGCATGGAGCTAAACACGCATCCACTAATGCTCCTTGACTTTCAATTCTCTTTATATTGTTACACAAATACTAAGGAATAATATAACAGGAGTAATGACAGTAGCTTTCAATTCTCTTTATATTGTTACCCATGGACACATAAGTTTAGCGTTGATATTACACAGTATAACTTTCAATTCTCTTTATATTGTTACTTTGCCGGTATTATCTAGGATGGAGACGGGGTCGTAAGAGTTGCTTTCAATTCTCTTTATATTGTTACATAAAGAAGAAATGCGAACAGCTAGGATACAATAATATAAGCTTTCAATTCTCTTTATATTGTTACATTGGTCGAAGTATTGATGTGTCTATTTCTAGTTTTTCTCGAACCTTATATTTTAATGTTTTTATGTCTGACTAGGTATTGTGATTCTTCGACTGGGTTTCTATTAGGTTATTAGTTTCGAGAGCCTACTGGAAGTTTGTATAAAGAACAGATCTTCGACCAGGTTACTATTTATTGTATCCAAGGATTATTAGTGGCGTTAGGGATCTTTGGGAAAACATAGATATTTTAGAGGAAACCACTATCCCAAATTAATTATCTCTAGAGGTCAATGTTAGTTTATTCTAAAAGCTATAGATAATTCTCAAAACGAGATCAAGAAAACAAAACAATGTCTATATAAAACCTCATTTTAAATCAACAGTAATTTAGTCGAAGATCTCGTCATTATACAAACTGATCACCCCTTACCGAAACTAATAATCCTATAGAAAACTGGTCGAAGACTCTCAACAATAATCCCACGGGATCAGAAACAAATAAATACTATTCGAAACAGAGAAATAAAACGACAACAAACCTTCGACCAATGTAACAACAATAATAGAATTGAAAGTTTTATACACCCTGTTTTAGGAAAAACATAAATACTCCAAAGTAACAACAATAATAGAATTGAAAGTTAGACATTTAGCATAATATTCTTCATCAAAGTATTCGCCTTGAGTAACAACAATAATAGAATTGAAAGAATGGGGGTGATCCAGGTGGGTAGGAAGCGTAAAGTTATGAGTAACAACAATAATAGAATTGAAAGATTTATTTATGATAGTAGTGATCCTGACTATGATGATGCTAGGTAACAACAATAATAGAATTGAAAGGGCATTTCGAATTTCTCAAGCTTACTCTTAATGTCCTCAAGTAACAACAATAATAGAATTGAAAGTTGCTACCGATACCGGTGTTGGCAAAGTATACTGGGTCAAAGTAACAACAATAATAGAATTGAAAGTAGGCATAATACTTGTTGGTTATGGTATTCAGTATCCGCAGTGTAACAACAATAATAGAATTGAAAGCGTTTAGTTCCTTGACGAACTCCTTGTTGTTTACAAGCTGTAACAACAATAATAGAATTGAAAGAGTGCACCACACAAGGTATATACTAAATACAAATACAGAGAGTAACAACAAAGGGGCAGGGGGAGAAGCGTTTACAAGGCAAAAATATGGGAAATACAAATACAGAGAGTAACAACAATAATAGAATTGAAAGTTGACTGTATTCATCTATGCATTCCCCTACATGTTCTAGGTAACAACAATAATAGAATTGAAAGGAGAAGCAATAGGTTTTCATGAGTCAATGGCTTCAGGAAGTAACAACAATAATAGAATTGAAAGTTAAGCTCAATGAATCAACATATGATCTGCTGAAGAACGAGTAACAACAATAATAAAATTGAAAGACATATATCCAACGTCCATTTCTCAAATTCCACACCTTCCTTAGTAACAACAATAATAGAATTGAAAGACCAAAAATCCCAACTTACAACCATATTTTCACCCATTAAGTAACAACAATAATAGAATTGAAAGATTAGCCCCATATCCCTTAGTCTCTTGAGGATCCTGTACATGGTTGATGTAACAATATAAAGAGAATTGAAAGTTCGAAATGATTGCCAGGCTTAATGAGGTGTTAGATAGAAAAAATTTGCTCAAGGAAAACCTAACGCTTTAATCAGACGATTAATTGTTTAGTGTCTGGCTTTTTGTTTTAGGTCGTAGTTTCTGAGTTTGACTAGGATGGGTTGTATTTCTTGAGCTGCTATTCGGATTTCTTGTTTTAGCTTTATCTTTTTCTTTTTCCTTCTTAGTCTCTTTCTCAGCTATTTCGTTACCCTTCTTTATCTATTTTGTTCTCAGCCGCTGATATAGCTAGGTCATAGAGCTTATTCTTTTCTTTAGAATATAATCATTTTTCTTGATGAAGTAATAGAGCATTAGGGAAGCTAACCGCTTATTACCATCTACAAGCGGATGATCCATAATTATGTCGTAGGAAAGAGAAGCAGCGGTTCCGGCAAAACCGTTTACTCTATAGTTCCATTTCATGTTCTCGATAATGGATCTAAAGACATGCCTGTTCATAACAATGATGTCGTCTGTTGGGACATCTCTTTTAAAACACTAACTGCATCTTCAAAAACTGTTTGGGTAGGATAAAACATTTTGCATCTATGTTTCTTCCTCATACCTCATACCTATCTATGGAAATGAATAATTGATTATTAATCATATCCTGAATTTCCTTTACCTCATGTATCTTAGGATCATTTTTTACTTCTTCCTCTGAGATACCTAATTGCTTTGTTCCTTTTAGTGCTAGTTTTATCCTGGTTTGTCTTCTAATACATTTCAAAATAAACGCGTACCAACATATAGAATTGAAAGGTTAGCCCAAACCGTTTTTCTCTGCCTATGGATATTGGGTAATAAGTATAATAGAACTGTAAGGTTTCTAATGTTGCTTATTTTTTGGATTTGTTTATTTTATTGTATGGTTGTACGTATTCATGTATTTTGTAGTGTTTTGGGTTTATGATAGTGGACGCAGGGTTTGGGGAAGTGGGTTTAGAAGAGGTTTTGTTCGAGATAGTGTTTTCTCCATTGACTACACATTTTTCCGAAGGTGGTTGGTTCTTGTTTTCTAGTTTTTCTTGCTGCTTCGTAGTCTAGGGTTATTAGAGTTGTTAGCGTTAAGTACATTAGTTTTTTGAGGCACGTTTCTTTGGTTCTCATTAGTGTTCTTATTAGTTCTTCTCTGATTTCATAGTATTTTCTCGTAGTGTCTCTTAGGATCATTTTTATTTTTGGAGCTGTTTCTTTGAGTTGGTTTAATAGAGTGTTTGTAAAGGAGTTGTTTTTGGTTATTGGTTTTAGTTCTTCTATTATTTCGGTTATTGTTTCGTTTATGCTGTCTTGATTGGTTCTCGTTATCTGTTGTAGGATATGTGACTTGATTCTTTTCCTAATTGATAATGCATGGTGGTGGAAGAGTACTGCGAATAGTGCTGGTTTTATTAATTTTATACTGTATTTACTTGGGTGCATGTATTCGAGTGTTTTGAATAATTCTTCTAATATAATGGCTGATATTATTTCGTGTCCACTGAAGACTGCTGTTCCTTGCTTCTTGATTGCTTGTTTTACTTGTTCTCTATAGAATGCTTTTCCTATATCGTGGAAAACTATTGAAGCATAGAGTATATCGTAATAGCTTATATCCAGTCCGGTTACACTTGTGCTTTTTATTACTTGTTTTAATAATTCTTCTCCGAACACTACTGTTTTAGACTCTATATCTACAGATTTAATCATTTCCCCAACGTGTTCCCCTAGATATTCAACAATGGTTTCTCCATCATAGTGTTTATAGAAGCTTATAATCCTTTGATTCTCCAAGAGAATCACTCTCCCAGAACAAGTCCTTTAACGGGATCATATTCGCCCTTAACAATGAATGCTATAAAGTATTTATCAAGCGACTTCCTAAGAATACGTTTGATTAATTCATTCTTGTTTCTTGGAAGTGGTTCTTTTTCTTCATTAATTATTATTTTATTGTTCTTCTTAACTAGTTTTCCAATAACGTGTTCTGGTTTTAAACTAGTTATACCCAATGGAATTATTTCTAACTTATCGTTTAAAGTATTAGCAGCCACGACTGGCACCATTACCGATTCACGTATGAAGCTTCCGCCCAGCTCTACGAATTTTCTTATAGCAATGTAGGGGCTCTCGACCACTAGTGTTAGGTTAATGAGTTGAGATACTTCTGTATATTTTATTATGAAGTCTTCTCTGCGATAAACACTATCTAGTAGCCCGTGATACATGGCTGGGAGATGAGGGTTGAACTTCTTATGTCCTCTTAGATACTCAATAGTTCTCCTTACAAGTTCTAAGTCGTAGACTTTATACATGTTCTTTTTATTTGGTTCTTCATACCATATTCTGAGTAATCCGTGTGTTTCACCCTCGTATCTGAGGAATCGTCCAAGTCTTTGGATTAACGAGTTCGCGGGAGCAATATCTGTTAT
>JAMOPC010000479.1 GCA_027064845.1 Desulfurococcales archaeon
TGTTAGGGTCATAATTGATGATGACGATGATAATCAGCCTGTATATGATTATTTGAAGAACAACGGGGTTCCAGTAATTAATGATTCATCTATAAATGATGCTACTCATATTATGCATGACAAGTTCATGGTAGTGGATAGTAGCAAAGTCATAGTGGCTACGGTGAACTTTATACCAGATGATTTCTCGAAGAACAATAATACAGCTATATACATTGAGAGTAAAGCGGTAGCCTACTTCTATAGGCAGGAATTCCTACATATGTGGAACAATGGTGAGGGGAATTTTGGTACGCAAAAAACAGAGGATCACAGCTTCATAGCGTTCATAAACTATAATGGTAGAACTATTGTATTTGAGGGATACTTCGGTCCACAGTATTATGGAGATTGGGGAAGAATACCGAATACTATTGCAGGCTATATTAATAGGGCAACTAGTGATGTTTATTTCTCAGCATATATCTTCACTACTAGTGGCTTTGTTACACCAATATACAATGCTATCGTAAACGCTAATAAAGCTGGCAAAACCGTTAGAGGAGTATTTGATGAGGAAATGAATGTTGATTCACCTGGTAAGAGGCTGTATTGGTTCATAGATAACAATGTACCAGTCGCTATTGAGAACCATGATTATAAAATGCATGCAAAACTATTCGTTATAGATAATAAAGTAGCTGTTCTTGGTAGTTGGAACCCAACCAAGTCAGCAACTACTAATCACGACGAGAACATATTAGTTATAAGGGATCCCGACACAAGCAACGGGTTTGCTAAACAAATAGGTGATTACATATTAGCAATGTATAACGATGATGCTCACTTCGTGAAAAGCCCCTATCAGTACAATCCGAAGCATCTAGTAATATCAAAGGTTATGTTCTATCCAGATACGAGCGGTAATCCTGATTATGAATGGGTCGAGATCTACAACCCAACCGACCAAGTCGTAGATCTGACCAATTACACAATAGGTGATTCCGAGAACCTTATAGACGGAGACGATGAGGGAATGTATAGTTTCCCAAGTGGAGCCGTTATACAGCCTCACGGCTATATTGTAATTGCTTATGATGCCAGCAAGTTTAAGGAAACATATGGATTCAGCCCATCATTCGAGATAGCTAGTAATGATCCAGATGTCCCAGATCTTATCCCTTATAATACGTCAAAGTTTACTGGCTCATGGAATCTTGATGATAACGGTGATGAGGTAATATTAGCACTTGATCAGGACGGATTTCTAATAGTCATAGATGCCGTATGGTATGGAAATAGTGAATACATGAAGACCAGTATAGGACAACCAGATAGCGGAGCACCACTAGATATAACTAATATAGACCCTGGTGACGGTATAATTGATAAATACTTTATAGGTTCGAGCTCATATCTCGACGCCATAAAAATGAGCGATAAATACGAGATCCAAAGTAACCCGCAACCAGTTCCAGAGCCATGGATAATAGTATTAGTAGTCATAATAACAGCTATTATAGTCATCTTATGGTTAAAGAAACGAGCTAATATTTTTTAAACATACTTTCTTCCTTGTAACCCTATGAACTTATCACATAATTCAGGCTTTAACAATCCAGTGAAAATTATTTATCGTTAAATAATATTTTAATATGTCATAGCTTCTAATTCTACTGGTTAAACAGCTCAGCAAAGGCTTTATTATTAACAATGTGCAAGTATTTAATGAAAATGCATGGATTAACGCATCTGTATATTTCTATACATTATGATCCCTAAACCTAATAATACACCAATAAGTACGATAAGTATGGATTCCGGTACAGGTATAGGAAGAGCTCCTGTATCATCAACACTATTTGATCCTTGTCCTGTCTGTGCGTATATTTTTATCTGGGATCCAAGCGGTGGATCAGTAAAATCATTTTTTGGAACAACATATATTGAAGAGCTTAAACCGCCGGGATTGAATAGATAGTCTTCTCTTTTTATAAATGACCAGCTCCAGCTAGTTCCTGAGCCTGTGTATTTCCATAGTTTCGGAGAATAACCGACTACATGTTCCAGCATGTAATCAGCTCCTATACTGCCTACTTGATACCCGGTTTCCGGGTTATTATCTGCATCTATGTAAATCCTGTAAATTCCTGTATCGCTACCTCCATTCCATGCATATTGTCCAGCTACTGTTATGTTAAAGAATAATAATTCATCATTATATGCTGAACCGATGGATACAATATCGAGACTTAATGGACTCGCATCTCCTTGATCATCAGTTTCTATGGTCCATGACGAAGTCGGCTTTGGCTTGGATAAGTAGTAGATAACATAGTCTCCTGAAGCTGTATCCACATCATCTCGTGGGAACCCGTCTTTGGCTGTACTTCCTAACTCTGTGTATCCATAGGCATAGAATGAGTCTTGAAGACCTGTCAAGCTATTACGAGGGACTTCTACGATAATATAGTTATACCCTATGCCCCCACCTAGTATGTGTAGTGCTTTTATCCAACTACCACTAGAATCAAAAAGATTAGCTGTAGCTGAAGCATCAGTGCTTAACTGGATCACAAAATAGTAATCATAGTTAAATCCACTATCACTGTTTCTGCTATCCTTATCTATGTCTAGCTGAATAACCCAGTACTTTGTATAGGAGGTGTCTGCTTGGACTTTGTCGTTTAAATATAAATGAAAGAACAGCATATTATTGTCATGGGTGATATATAGTGATACAACGTCGAGATCTCCAAGCGATATGGATTCAGTAGGTTCTTCAAAGGCTTTCTCCATGCTCGTTCTAACTTCGATATTGTCCATATAGACTTTAAACTGTTTATCGTCATCAAATCCTAGAAAACCTAATCCATTATAAGTATCGGGAGGTAGGTTGTCGTCCCATATTTCACCAGTATATTTGTTGTTTTGATTACTAAGATCGGTTACAGTTGCAACTATGTGGTTCATATATTTTCCTTGTTCAGAATTGTATTCCCATGTAATACTAACTTCGAGCCTATACCAATGATCCTTTTGAATATTGAAACCCAATGATACGATCTTTAATTCATGCCACTCATTATTTTTCACATAGTTAAAAACTAGGTTACTATATTCAGTATCTACTACTACTTCGTACTTGTCTTCAACCGTTTTATACCTAGGAAATATGTAGAAGTCCCCGTATCCAGGACTGCTGGGTACCATGAATTCTGCTGAAACACTATAATTATACGGTAATACAGCATAACTATTAAAACTATCGCTTTCACAATATCCCTTAACTACAACAATTGGTTCATCATATCCATTACTCGTATTAGTATTGTCTCCCTCGAAGACAAACCATTCATTAGTTGTATCAACGTATTCCCTAGATGTACCATCATTTCCAGCATCGCAGTTCTCAGTAGTAGTGTCTAAGTGTTTTAATACTTCTTCTTCATTACTAAAGTCTAAGCTAAGAATTTCAGTGCTTTCTATTTTTTGAGAAACCACATGTATTGGGATAAACATGAATAATAGCACGACGCCTAGGAGAAACAACGATGATATAAACATTTTATTAAATCTATAAGCTCCTATATTTAACACCTCTGCCCCTTATATTAGAGAAAACCTATAATAATAATAATTTTATTGCTATCCCATCCATTTTTCGACTCTGGGACCTTATTGATACTATGTAGTATAATGACCATTATTTCGAAAATTAACAGGTTGTAGACGGGATGAAGCCTCTCGGGTGTGATCATGAACCTATATAAAGTAATTGAAATGGATTCCTAAAGAGACGGATTTTTATAATTGTATTTGATCCTTGTAGTTAAAGTGGTAGGTTATCGATGTGTAGTGATTTAATACCTATACATATTAGCTTTGAGGAAAGAATCTATCTACTCCTGGTAGAAGATGGGTCATGTATATTTAATCGGTTTTTAGTGCTGGTTTGATCTCTACTCTTAGTTTAGAGGCTGTTTCCCATGCTTTTGGGTCTATGAATCCCCCTATTATTACTAGTCTTGGCTTGATTTTGTAGGTTTTCTCGTATAGTTTTCCGATCCTGTAGAGTTCTACTATGTCTCCACGTGATACTCTGCTTTTCACCTCTATTATGATGTGTTCTTTGTCGCGGATGAGTACGTCTATGTCTATGATTGCTTCGTGTCCGTAGACTATTCCCTCTGTATCTCTTAGGGATTTCTTCTCAACAATTGCTGTGCCGAAAACCTCTTCAACAACGTATTTCATTGCTTCTCTAAATCCTGCTTCGCTCAAAATACCGAATCTATGAGCAATAGTGATTAATACTCTACGAGTCTCTCTCATCTCTTCTTCAAGCCTGTATTGTCTCTCCTCTAGTCTTGCAAACTTTTCCTCTAATCGTTGTTGTCTTTCCTCAAGCTTTGCGAATCTTTCCTCAAGTTTCTGTTGTCTTTCCTCCAATCTTGCAAATTTTTCCTCGAGCTCTACGAATCTTTCTTCAAGCCTTTGCTGCCTCTCTTCTAACTTTGCGAACCTCTCCTCTAGCTCTGCAAATTTTTCTTCCAGTCTTTGTTGTCTTTCCTCTAATCTAGCAAATCGTTCTCCTAGCTCTGCGAATCTCTCTTCTAGTTTTTGTTGTCTTTCTCTTAGCTCTGCGAATCTTTCCTCTAGCCCCGCGATCCTTTCATCTATTCTCTGATAACGCTCTTCAAGCCTAGTAATGCGATCTAGTATTTCCTTAAAACCCAGTAAACCCATTAATGTATAACGAAACTCCTTATCCTCTTCAAGAGCCTCTATAATCTTCTTCTTCTCCTCATCACTTAAAGCCAATAAGGTCACCAGTACTTACTTCTCATAGAATAATTTTTTGTTATAAATCATTATTTAGATTATTTCTTGGTCGGATCATTGTATGTTTTCAATACAAGTACTGTTATTATTGATGACGGCTATGTTTAACCTTACTTCTTTCTTTTTTGTTTATCTTTTGGTTAGACTTTATATTTTGTTTAACATAAATTGTAGATTGGGTGGTTTTTGTTGAGTATTGTTAAGGTTTATAAGAAGGGTATTATTGTTTTGCCTAAGAGTATTAGAGAGAAGGCTGGTATTGAGGAGGGTAT
>JAMOPC010000480.1 GCA_027064845.1 Desulfurococcales archaeon
TGATCCATAGTGCTACCGCTATGCTTATTGCTATTGCTACTGCTACGATTATTACTGTGGCTATGACTGGGGATATGGCTTTCATAATGGTTCACCTTCTATATACTTTGTTCTCAGAATATAAATACACTGATAAGATTTATAAAGTAGTCGTTCTTGTATTACATGACTATGTAATATAGTATGGATAAAAAAGTATTTATAATATTAAGCTGTTAATATTCTTTATACCGCTTTATGGTAGTGTTATTGTTGCTGGGTATTGTCCGCCACTAGCAGTATGAATAACAATACTAACAGTCTGACCAGAAGAGAACGTATCAGTTACTACTGGGTTTACTGGCGCAGCAACGACAGTAAACTGTACACTATCATAAACGGTATTCGGATTACCTACTTCAGTCACATTAATTGTCCAAGTATAACTACCTATTGTAGATGGCAATGTTATCTGGATCTGTGCTGTACCGCTTCCGCCCGATATATCTAAATTGCTTTGAGAACCAGCTAGTTGGTTATTTTGATCATAAATGAGTACGTCAACATAATCTATAGTGCTACTTCCTTTGCTTACAGTAATTGAAAGTGTTACAGTATTTCCGGGTGTGTCTATTACTAAGCTAGGATATTGTGAAATATATGGATTGTTTGTGTTTAGAGATCTAGTTGTTCTTTTTGCACCCTCTATTGTGTTGCCTGTGCTGGTTAGTAGGAATGCTATTGTGGTTGTTTTTCCTGGGTTTAGTGTTTTTCCTGTGGATGGTATTGGGGTGTTGTCTGCGTAGACGTTTGTTATTGTTCCTGGTTTGTTGTTTATGAATATTTGGTCTATTGTTGCTGGTTTAGTACCAGTATTCTTAACAACTACATTAACCAACCAATAAGTATTTCCACGAGTATCTGTTCCCTGCGTTGCATAAGCATTTACTACTTCCAATTTCTCCACACCCGTGAAACTACTAGTCATCCCAGTTATCCACAGTGCCACCGCTATACTTATTGCTATAGCTACTGCAACGATGATCACAGTTGCTATAACCGGAGATATAGCCTTCATAGTTGATCAACCTAGTATAATACTTTTTTCATAATTATATTTTTGATTTTATTTAATAAATGAGTTACTCTAGCAATTCTTAGTTATTTTGCAAAAACATTTTATGGTAATGTGGTTGTTGTTGGATATTGTTTTCCGCTTGTGGTGTGGAGGATTATGTTTATGGTTTGTCCGCTTTGGAATTTGTCGGGTATTATTGGTTCTATGATTTTGACGGTTATGGTTACTACATCATATGGGTTGGTATCTGTATAGTGTTTGTAGTCTAGTACTGCTTCTATTTTCCATGTGTGTATTCCCATTGTGGTTAGGCTTATTTCTTTTGTCCATGTTAGTATGCCTTTGTTGTTGAATGATAACCCGTCTCCATATGTTATTAGTTTATTGTTTTCATCTATTACTACGATGTCGACGCCGTTTAGGAATTGTTCGTTGTCTTGTTTTACTACTACAGTGATGGTTACATTGTCTCCTGGTGCACTGGTTATTTCTACTGGGTAGTATGATATATAGGGTTCATTCTTATCGGGTTCGGGGTCTTCTCTCGTTGTATATTTTACTTCTTTTATTATCCTTGTTGATGATAGTATGAATACTAGTTCTTTCCTTTCTCCGGGATTGATTGTGAGACCTCTTAGGGGGATGAACTTGTTGTTCTCGTAGGATACACATGTTATTCTCCCGGGTTTACCATTGACGAATATATTATCTATAGTTGCTGTTTTGGTACCAGTATTCTTGACAATTATGTGTATGAACCAGTACTTGTTCCCGCTTGGATCGGTTTTTAGCTCTGCGTATGTATTTATTATTTCAAGCTTTTCGGTTCTAGTAAAACTACTAGTGATCCCGGTTACCCATAATCCTATAGCTATACTTATAGTAATGACTAAAGCAATTGTAATAACTGTGGCTATAATTGGGGATAAAGCTTTCATAATTTATCAACTCGAAAATTTTCCCATATATTAATATTTCTGTATTTTAAAAGAAATATTATTCTCTGAATGAAGGAACCTGTTATTAAGTCCTTTGTCCTTTAATTACTATTATTGTGTCTTGTTTTTCGAGTTTTGTTTCTGGACTGGGTGCTATTATGTATGTTTTATCGGGTTTTACTATAGCTATTATTTTGTAGTTGTGTTTCTTGTCTTTTTGGTTTAGTTCTTCTTCGATTTCTTTTATTGTTTTCCCGTATTGTTTTTCGCTTATTTTTATTTCTATTAGGTCTCCTTTTCCACGTGCTGATATTATGTCTGTTAGTATTGTTAGTACTCCTGGTTCGAAGAGTGCTGATGCTATTGTTCTTCCCAGTATTCTTGATGAGATTACGTGTTTGGCTCCTGCTTCTCGTAGGAGTTGTTCTGTTTTGGCGTGTTTTACTACTGCGTATATTTCTGCATTTTTGTTAATTGAGCGTATTAGGAGCGTTATGTATAGTGCTTTGCTGTCATCGCTGAGGCAGAGGAATACGTGTTTTGCTTTCTCGATCCCTGCTTTGCGGAGTATGTCTTCTGATCCGGGGTCTCCTACCACGTAGTCTATGTCTAGTAGTTCTCTTGGTTGTTGTGGTGTTACAAGACCTATGTTCTCTATGTAGTTGTTTAGTTTAAGTTCATCTATTAGCTCGTAACAAGTGTCTGTATCGCCTATAACTAGTATTTCCTTGTTCTTTAGCGGTGCCATTCCTAAGCTCCTCCTAATACTAAGTGATAAGAACCAATCAGCTATAACTGATATGGTTAGAGTATACGCTATAATACCCATTATTGCAGCGAATCCTGCGACAACCCATCCTAATCCTCTAACGGGAGTAACATCGCCGTATCCTATTGTTGCCATCGTTATGAGACTCCAGTATAGTGCAGCATACATGTCAATATCTTTTCTTCCAGCAACTATGTGTTCACTATAATAAAATAACAATGCATTAACAATCCACATCGAGACAAAAAATAATACAACATAAAATGCTTTCTTCCTAGTAATTCTTCTCCAAACACTCCTTCGCAACAACCTATAAATGATCTGTATTGGCAACTAATAATCCCCTTGACGACAAACACTAATAATACCCATAGATTTAGCACAAATACTAAGAATAACTATCACAATAATATCATTAATGCATACTATAAAATAATATTTAAGTCCTCCGGATCAAGTTTAATAACCAGTAATGCGTAAAGATCAAGTGGATAAACAATTATGCGGAGAGGGATCATTATGAGCGAGAAGAAAACAGCCAAAGAAATAATCCTTGAAGTATTAAAGAAAGAAAAAAGACCCCTAACACCAAAAGAGATCCAAAAGCTTACAGGATTAAACTACAACACCATCCGCGGAAGACTCCAAGACCTCAAAAAAGCAGGACTAGTAGTCAGAACAGACAAGGGATGGATATACAAAGAATACGCAAAATAAAACACGTCAAAGCAATAAAAATCATAAATACTACTATTTTTTATCAACTCAATAACAAATAATGACTTGTTATATATTCATTGCTTAATTCTAGAAGCTACTTCTCTCACTAATTTTTCTATAGCCTCTAGAGCGTTCTCGATATCTTCCTTAGTACACCAACCCTCATAGAAGCAGATATGCATTTCTGTGGCATTAGCCCAGGAGTCGTGAACCCATTTTCCCAGCTCTTTGATTAGCTTCCTCTTATATTCCCATAATTCTCCATGACTAGTCAATCTTTTTCCGTCTCTCCAATAGGCGTAAGCCTTAACTGTTAGCACTGCAGCACCCCAGAGCTTCTCTGCCGCCTGTCTAACATTACCTTTTTTCAATTCTTCCCGAGCTTCTTGTAACAACTCTTCAGCCGCCTCAATATATTCCCTAGCCCTATCCCTTGGATCCAAGTCCTGACTCAATAGCTCCACAAGGTACTCGTCAACGCTAATCCCTAATTTTTCAGCTTTCTCTCTAATACGCTTAGCTAAGCGGCCCCTAACAACAATAGCTGACAGACTCAATATTGACCCCTAATTAGAATAATTATGCTTAATAGAAGATAAACCATTCCTCCAATACAAGAGAAACAATATGAGGTAACAAAACATTAATTTATATACAATACATAGAAGATTATAGTTAATGAAAAGCACGACATATTTAAGCTATTCATAGTAATTCTTGTTCAATATCGGTTCTTAGTATTTTCCCCTTTTTATTTAATAATAAGGATTTACAGTAATAGTGAAGTGCTTAAAGTATTCAAAGGATTGTTTCTAAAACAAAATAAGCAATTATCGAGTATAGAATTGATAATAGTAGGTCTCTTACCAAGTTTTCTTTCTTTATACCTGTTATGCCTATTTTCATTAATAGAACCCCAACTATGTTTGTTATAGCGTAGCCGATACTGAACATTAATGAGAAATACTGTTCTCCCAGGAAGATCGTTGTTATTTTTGCAAATATTAATGCTAGGGGGACGTTTACGAATAAGTCATTCCACCACGAGGCTGGTGATAAAATATAGCCTACGAGGAAAGCAGAGGATCTGAGTAATACCTTTGTTTTAGATACTTCTTTTAAAGAAAACAAAACCAGAATAACACCTCCGTAATACTTGTGTCTCTATCCTTGTAATACATTGGATGAATAGTTTTAAACAAGAGAATTCATTGAACACATTATGCCTGGTGTGATAAATTAATATAGGACTATGATCAATAGGTATTATCAGTATCATGAAGAGTTGATGTAGACATGTTAAGAAACAGAGACGTTGCCTCACAGTATATACATAAGTTCACTTGGAAAGAGATCAGCGACCCCATTTACGATTATGTATATTTCAACAGAGAGATAGAAGAAGAAATAATAAATAGTTTAGTGCTACAAAGACTACGATATATTCTACAACTCCAAACAGCACACCTAGTATACCCGGGCGCAGTACATACAAGATTTCAACACTCAATAGGAGTAATGCATCTAGCAGGCTTAATGGCCGAAGACGCTATTTCCAAAATACTTGTATTCTATGGCAAAGAATACCTTGAAGACTATAAACCAGATTCACTTATTCAAGCCGTTAGACTAGCTGGCTTACTACATGATGCCGGTCATGCATGCTTTGGTCATGCGTTCGAAGAAGCACTTCTCTGGGGAAACAAGAATATTCCAGAAAAAGTAAATAATCATGAGAAAATAGGCTACTTGCTTGTGGAACAATTACTGGAGAAAAAGATTAGAGAATACGAGGACACTTATGGATTAGACCATCTCTACAATATATTAATGAGCATACTGGGACCAGATGAACCCCGTGAAAAAATCCTACAGCTCATGAGATGGTTAATCAAGGATAGCCTATATCCTGCTGACATACTCGACTTCCTGCGAAGAGACAGTTACTATACAGGGACAAGCGAATACGGATACATAGATTATAATAGGTTATACAAAAACACTTATCCCTACTTCGAGAACGGGAAAGCACTCCTCTTACTAGACAGGAACACGTGGGGAGAATTCAGAGCATATCTCTATGCTAAAGCAAACATGTTTGAACACGTATATTATCACAGCGTTAATAGAGCATTTGATAGACTATTAAAGACAATACTCGTAGAACTGGATCCGGAGCTTGGATTTACAGAGAGAATAATTGATGTAGCTAAAGGCAACCCATATGGATACTTATTATTGACGGATTCAAAGCTTTACGATGTAATGCTTGATAAGGCCGTTAATTCTACAGATAAAGTGGGTAAGCTTGCTAGAAGGTTACTAATTGATAGAAAGCCCGAGTGGAAACGTGTTGGGAGAGAATATATTCTCAGCGGACACAGAGGCCCCCATGCCGTCAAGTATATTCTTAGATTCATTTTTGACAGAGAATTCAAAGAAATAATGGCTGAAAAAATCAAGGAAACAG
>JAMOPC010000481.1 GCA_027064845.1 Desulfurococcales archaeon
GACTTATACAAGTTAAAAATGTTTGAAGAATACCAGTTTGACGAACACGAAAGAATAGCTTACAAATCAATTATTTTACTTCCATATACTTTGCCTAAGCTAATATTTTCCTCTCTCCGCACCCGGTAATCACTTTAAGGAACAAGTCAACTACCTTCTTGCGTCCCTTGTTTACTGACTCACTAATATCCATGCCAATTTCAATATTTTCGACCCTTATTCCCAACAAGTATATTTCCTGGAGATCAACTTGTTTCCTCAACAGACTTAACGTTATATATACTGGTATGTTATGTGTTGTAGCTAATCCGATTTTTTCTTTTACATGTTCCCATGATACTAGTACTATTTCTCCAGGCTTGAGCTCTTGAGATAAGATGGCATCCACTATAATAAGTACTTCTGGTTTTTTCTTAATTATTTCATGTAGACAATTTTCTAAACCATATTCGCATTCAATAAACCATACATTGTCTGGATTATTCTTTAATTTATTCAAGAGATCGTAGTAGATAAGTAATGCTATTCTATCATCATTTCTCAAGGGACTACCTACAAAAGCTATTACGGTTTTCCGAGAACAAATCCTATTTGACAAGAATTCTCTTATATTATCAATATCTAGGATTACTACCAATCTACTCGTTCTCCAATGCCTTTGTTGTGTAAAAAATTAGTTTATTTGGGAAAAAGGGGTTTTATTTAGGTGCATTAGTGGCTCTTCTTAGTAGGTCTTCCCAGACAGCGTCTACCCATTCTTGTAGTTCTTTGAGTAGGTGCCTGTTCTCTGGTTTTAGTAGGTGTTTGAATCTTCCTTGTACTTCTACGAATTTCTCTATTGGTTGCTTTAACTTCGGGTTTCTTGCGATTGCTAAGCTGCGATCTGTTAGCATGTATCCTTTCTCTGGTGTCCACTCCCACAGTGGGAAGTAGCATGTATCTACAGCTCTCCTCGCTATTTCTATAGTGATTGCTGTGTCATGCCTCCATCCACGATCACATGGGCTTAGAGCATGTATGAATGCTGGACCATCTACTTCAATTCCTTTTCTCACTTTCTTTATGAAGTCTAACCAATGTGCTGGTGTTCCCGTTGCTACATAGGGTATTCTGTGTGCTACCATTATATCAGCTATTGGTTTCTTGTGCTGCATCTTACCTGGCAGAACTTTTCCTACGGGGCTTGTTGTTGTCCATGCGAACTTTGGTGTACCACCGCTTCTCTGTATACCTGTGTTCATGTATGCTTCGTTATCGTATAGAATGTATAGGAAGTCGTGTCCTCTTTCAGCCGCGCCGCTGAGTGCTTGGAATCCTATATCGAAGGTTCCACCATCACCACCAAATATAACGACGTCTACGTGTTCATATGGTAGTCTTCCTGTCTTCTTCATTGCCTTAATAGCTGATTCCACACCACTACCAGTTGAGGCAGCGTTCTCGAAAGCGTTGTGAATCCATGGTACTGCCCAGCTCGTGTATGGAAATATAGTTGTTGCTACTTCTAGACAACCAGTCGCATTAACAACTATGGTCGGCCCTCTGAATGCGAAGCTTGCAAGCTTAACAATTATCGGTGCAGCACATCCTGCACAAAGTCTGTGTCCAGGCAGTATTGCTGGTCTTTTCTGTTCAGCTAGCTGTCTTGGATTAAGTATTAATGGGAGTTCTCCTTTCCATCCCGGCTCAAATATCCAGAGCTTATATGCTGGTTCTCCTTTCTTGATGGGGATTTGGGGTAGGGTTTGAGCGGGCATATTTTATCCACCTCCACCTTATTCTCTAACACCTAGGAATCTGAGTTTATTCTCAACAACTCCTTTTTCAGCATCCTTGAGTAGTTCCTCGAACATTTTCTCGACAAGACTTGGCTCTGCGTCTCTGCCGCCTAGTCCATAGATATAGTTTACTAGTAG
>JAMOPC010000482.1 GCA_027064845.1 Desulfurococcales archaeon
TGTATGGTTGTATCATATGCTTCTTGGACATTCTCTACGAATAACTGTATCCATCCAGAGTCTCTCATTCCATATGCGTCGCTGTGGTCACAGTGTATGTTTATAGGTGCTGATAATGCTCTGTTTGCAACAGCTAGTACTATTGGCAGTCTTAGGCTTGCTGCGATGTATAGTATTTCCCACATGAGAGCTAATCCATTAGCTGCTGTAGCTGTGAATGCTCTAGCACCTGCTGCAGCTGCTCCTACACAAGCACTCATAGCTGAGTGCTCTGATTCTACAGGAACAAACTCTGTGTGAACTTCTCCATTAGCTACGAACTCAGAGAATTTTTCAACTATAATCGTCTGTGGGGTAATTGGGTATGCTGCTACTACGTCTACAAGGCTCTGTTTAACAGCATAAGCTACTGCTTCGTCACCATTGACAGTCATTAGTATTTGTTTATCAAGAGGGATCCGGGGAGTTTTAACTGCTTGTGCCATACATGGATCACCTTACTCAGTTGGTTCAGGAACCATTTCTATTGCTTTAACTGGGCACTCGTATGCACATATACCACAGCCTTTACAGTAATCATAGTTGATAACTATCTTTTCACCGTCCCATATTACAGCCATGTCTGGACAGAATATCCAGCACAACATGCATTTTACACACTTGTTATGATCAACGACTGGTCTTAGTGCTCTCCAATCACCTGTTTTATAGTCTGTAGATAATCTATAGGGAACAGCTCCGATTGGGAGATCTTTCCAGCCACGGGGTTCTTTAGGTGAAGAAGCCATTTGGATCACACCTCCTGAGCTAATTCATATGCTTTCTTGATTAACTCAATATTCTTCTCCGCGATAGGTCCTGGGAATCTGTGCTTAACAGCTTTCTCTAAGCTTTCGAAACTCGTAAGCTCTTTTGCTTTCAATAATGCTCCTATCATTGGAGTATTAGTGATAGGTCTCTTCAAGATCTCTAGCGCTAGTTTTGTAGCTGGTGTTATGTAAACCTTGTATTCTCCCTTCTTTATACCTAGCATTTCATAAAGCTTCTCAACATTCCCCTCATAATTGACAATAATTATTCCTTCTTTCTTTAATCCCTCTGTGACTTTTACGTTTTTCAATAGTGTTGGGTCAAGAACTACTACTATGTCTGGGTTGTAAACCATGCTGTGTATATCTATTGGTTCATCACTAATCCTAGTGAATGCTAGAACTGGTGCACCAGAACGTTCTGGACCAAATGCTGGGAAGCTTTGAACATGTTTACCATCTATAGCAGCAGCCATTGCTAATAAGTTAGCCGCTGTCCAAGCACCTTGCCCGCCACGACCATGCCAACGGATTTCGATCATATTATACCACCATACAAGAACAATAGCCTTAGGTTTTCCCTGTTATGAATAAACCTAGCTCATTACTTATTAATTATTCGATAATAACGTAATGAGCTGAAAGAACATATAAATCACACGTTCTAGAAATACGTATTTTTGATGAAGAAAGATGACGCGTCTGACCCTGGATCATGAGGGGGATGATTTGGCAGGGACTACCCGCTGAACATTTCTGCACTTATTACTTATGTTTAGTAATTGATAAGTACATATTTTTCAAAAACAAGTAAGTAGTTCTCGTACGTTTAATATATTTAAAGTAGGACTTGAATAGAAAATGTTTGACCGATAATAGAACCCAGTATTAGGTGATGATGTATTTCTAAAAACAATGAAGAGGAAATAAAGATACTCTGGTGCGCTCTAGAGGAATATGTTAGAAAAACCGGTGGCCATATAACCAAAGAGAACAGAAAAGTAGAAGTAATTCTTCCTGTTATAGTCGAAGAAGTACCAGGAGGTATACAATTTAGGCTGAAGGGTAGAATAGAGAACGAATACTATGTTATTGAAGACTGTATTACAATGTATCAGGGAGAATCTCACGAGATTAAACCTATTGACCTAGAGAACTGGGTTAATTACGTTAATGAACATTTTTCATACGCTTGTACACAAAATAATTGATCACCCGGTGGAATGTCTTGGCTCAAAAAGATTCTGTTCAAATCCTCATAGCTGGACCTGCTGGGAGCGGAAACATTACTAGTGGAGTAGTAATTGCTAGAATAATGCATTTCATGGGCTATGACGTCATAGGTGTCTCAGAATATCCTAGCATTATTAGGGGAGGACACACAGCTTATTGGGTTAGAGGAGGAGTAGAGAAGATCTATGAACTTGTTAGGATAAGTGATTACGTAGTAACATTTGATGAGGAAACATATAATAGGCAGGAAAAAGACTTTGGAGAAAACACTCTAGTACTCTATGATCCCGAAGTAGTTAAGAAAGAACCACCAAGAGGTATTAAGCTAGAACTACCTTTGAAGAAATTATTGAGAGAACACAAGTTGAAACCAATCACAATGAACATGATAGCTGTTGGTGCATTATCTTCTCTACTCGGATTACCAGTAGAATACATGAAAAAATCAATAGAGTACCAGTTCAAGGGAAAGAAAGAAGTAATCGAAGAAAACATCAAGGCGGCTATGATCGGGTATGAATACATTGCTAGTAAGCCTTTACCAATAGATACACCAAGACTCAAATCCCCGATCAATAAGAAAGAGCCGAGAATAATCTTAACTGGTAACGAAGCAATAGCTACTGGATTCGTTAAAGCAGATCTAAGACTATATGTTGCATACCCGATGACGCCTGCATCACCTATCCTACACTTTATGGTGCGCATGATGAAAGAGAAAAACATACCCGTTATCCAGGCAGAGAGTGAAATAGCTGCTGCACAAATGGCTTTAGCAGCAACATGGACAGGAGTTAGAGCAGCGACCGGAACAAGTGGTGGAGGATTCGCTCTAATGAACGAGACATTGAGTGAGGCAGGCATGTTCGAACTACCACTAATAATAGTATTAGCCATGAGACCTGGACCAAGCACGGGCATGTCAACACACTCTGCTCAAGGAGAACTCTTATATTCTCTTTTCGCGGGACACGGAGAATACCCGAGAATAGTTGTTGCTCCAGCAGATCAGGGAGATGCATACTATAGAGCAATAGAAGTATTAAACCTTGGATGGAAATATAGAGTTCCTGGAATAATTCTCATCGATAAACACATGGCTGAAAGCATTAGGTCCGTTCCAGCATTTAGTGAAGAAGTAAAACTAGAATATGGTGCATTAATACCTAAGGAGAAAGCAGAAGAAATGATTAGAAATGGATGGAAATTCTTACCATACGAGATCACCGATAGAGCTGTGCCGCCATGGGTACCTCCAGGTACTAGGGGAGCAATAGTAAAAAGTGATAGTAGTGAACACGACGAAAGGGGAATAGTTACTGAGCATCCAGTCATAGCTTCTAAACAATATAGTAGAAGAATGAAAAAAGAAGAACTGCTCAGGAAGGAACTTGAGGAGAAATACGAGGTTATGAGAATATATGGCCATAGACCCGAGGACGCGGATGCTGTAATATTGACTTGGGGATCAGCTGCATGGGCAGCACTTGAAGCAAACAAAATAGTAGAAAAGAAAGGATACAAGCTAAGCATCATACAGATAATCTACCTATGGCCTTTCCCGAGGAGCAAGTTCATTGGAGCAATCTCGAATGCTATGGATAAACCAATAGTAACAGTTGAGTATAATTATCGTGGACAACTAGGCTTACTCGTTAAGATGGAGACAGGAATCAATACATCCACTCATATAGGTAAAATAGATGGAAGACCATTTAGAGCCGAAGACCTAGCTTCTAAGATCATCGATTTCTTAACAAGTAGACGAGTAAAGAGGTGATCATGAAGTGTCTTTCTTTAAACAACCAGTTTCTGAAACGGGAGCTATTATAACTTGGTGCCCAGGCTGTGGAAACTACGGTATC
>JAMOPC010000483.1 GCA_027064845.1 Desulfurococcales archaeon
TGCCACAATTCTAATATTCGACTTCATTATTGGAGCATTCGTTGGAGTACTTTACGCTTCTGGCTCTATGCATGCATTAGCGAGAATTATTAGTAGAAAAGTTAAGAGTGCAAGGGGATCGAGCTTTATAGGATGGCTTCTCGGAGTTCTGATATTCTTCGATGACTATACGAACACTATCGTTGTAGGAAACACTGCTAGACCATTGACAGATAGGACCAGAGTTAGTAGAGAGCTATTAAGTTATATTGTTGACTCAACAGCAGCACCAGTAGCTGGATTGGCATTAGTATCGACTTGGATAGGATACGAGGTTGGATTAATCAAGAATTCATTTCAGTCTCTAGCAGAGGAAGCTGCCAAGGGAGAAATAGCTTTTGCACCCGACATATCGCCTTATGCTGCATGGCTATCTTCTGTACCGTTTAGATTTTACTCTATACTAGCAATAATACTGGTACTGCTCGTAGTATTAACTAGGAGACACTTCGGACCAATGCTCTCTGCCGAGCATAGAGCTGTTAGTACTGGTAAGGTTTTGAGAGATGGTGCAAAACCATTAATGCCTACAGAGACTGTTCTAGGTGAGCCCAGAACGAGAAAGCAAACACCAGCATGGGTATTCGTAGTATCCGTTTTCCTACTAGTGTTTGTGACACTATTAGCGATGTGGTATACTGGTGCCGAATCCATTGGATACAAGAATGTTTGGTGGGAAGTGTCGTTTGGTGATGCATTGATGGAGGCTGATGCTGCTACAGCATTGCTCTGGGGGAGCTTCACAGCATATTTGTTCGCATTAGCAATGGCTCTAATTTACAAATCACTATCGTTCTCAGAGTCAATGGAGTATACTGTTAAGGGAATGTACTTAATGGTATACGCTAATGCTATCTTATTACTCGCATGGACTATTAAGAGCGCTGTAGACGCTGTTGGAACAGCTGATTATGTTGTGGGAGCAGCTATATCAGCAAAGGTTCCAGCACTATTAGTGCCCCTAGTAATATTCTTGACAGCAATGTTCATATCATTCACAACTGGCACCAGCTGGGGAACATTTGGTATAATGATGCCTCTAGCTATACCTATGGCTTGGAAACTAGCACTCATACAATACCCTGGATCCGCTGATATGGCTTATATCGTAACATATGCCTCGATAGCAGCTGTATTTTCGGGAGGTATCTTTGGAGACCACTGTAGCCCGATAAGCGATACTACAATCATGTCCTCGATGTTTAGTGGAGCAGATCACATAGATCACGTGACAACACAGATACCATATGCTGTTCTAGCGGCTAGTGTAGGAATTGTATTGTACTTGATATATGCTGCTGGATTAACGACACCGATCATACTATTACCTATAGGAATAGTATTATTAATTATACTGCACAGAGTAATAAACGAGTTCTACTCCAAGAGAGCTAATTTACCACCAGTTGTACCCAACTACGTAGTAGAAGAATAAAGTTCTACACATAATTCCTTTTTTCAAATACTATTTGTTTTCAAAAGTCTATCTCTATACTAGCATCTACGCCAAGTTCCTCATATAGCTCCTTCTTCAAAGATCTAAGGATCTTAATAAGTTCATCAATATCAATATCTCGTGGAATACTAACCTTTATATCGCCATGATACCTGCCAGGTTCGAGAAACCTTATTCTCGAACGTATAACTTTCAAACCATATTTCCCAACAACTTCATTGATCCTTCTAATCAAATCGCTTGAGGGAGCAGTATCAGATATTATAACTATTGCTTCAGAGAACGTCTCTTTTATCTCATAAAAGATATAGAGAGTTAAGAGTACTGCACCAGTATAATCTATCAAATAACTTATCACCGCCCCACCTAAAGCAGCTAAGATCACAACAATGCTTTCAATCAGCTCACTAACCGTGAAAGCACTATACGTCTTAAAAATACCGCCTATTAGTCTAGCTACATATATTACTCCGAGATAAACAATGAATCCGAGCAGAGCAAAATATACAGAATGCAGTGATACTGTGTAATGAGTACTGGTTAATAGCTCTGAAATAGCTATTCCAGCTACAAAGCTATAAGAAATCATGACCGCTATTTTGCCTCCAACACCTAGCCTATAATGGCCAAATGGATGATCGGTATCTGGAGGCATAGTACTCAATCTATAATAGTATAGTGTAAACAATAAAGCCGCTATATTTGCAAAACTAGTTAAAGCATCAACAAGCAAAGACCTTGAACCATATAGTAAACCCCCAATTATTTTTAACATTCCTCCTATCAGGGCTAAAAGAACTACAAGCACTAACAATATCGTTCTTTTACTCAGCATACCTCACCTAACTAATAAATAAGGTTTAAGTATAATCAAATATGCTCTTTTGCTTCTCCTTACTCTTCTTAATCATCTCTTCCAATGACTTGAGTTTCTCAATAACTTCTTTCGGTGGAACAACTTTTCCTTTAGTAATTAGTTCTCTGAAGAAAGAATCTCTAACGGGCTCGTAAACATATTTATAGAACTTCTGGGGATCGCGGAGAATATAGTCTGGGAAACTTGAAACATATTCGAGAGCAACTTTCCAAGCTTTCTCTGGATCTAGGAGTGGTTTAAGCTTCTTAGTTACTTGTCTATCGTAATCTATGGGTAACTGCTCCTGATCACCGATCATATAGTAGCCTCTGGGAGAAACAGCTATACACTCGCCAAGAACCTCTACATATCCCTCCGGGCACTTAACACTACCAACGCCTCTAGCTTGTCTCCTAAGAGCTTCTTCAACTCTCATAAGCCTAATAGGCCATTTATGAGGACCATAGTATTTTGCCCATGCATAAAAGATTGCTCTATTCAAACCAAAACTCTTAGCCTTGTCAAGATCTTTGTGAAAAATATAATGCCTAGCTGCCTGTAATAAAGCCATCACCTGAAACCTTCCAATACCAAGTGCTTTAAGCTTCTTCTCTATATGCTCCTCGCTACTCAAAACAGTACACCTCGACAAAAATAATAATACATTAATTACTCTTATACATATCCCGACAAACTAACCCGGCACATACAATAGCAGTTGATGATGACCATATGTTCACAGCAATTATCCTTGCTGGAGGAGAATCTAAGAGAATTAAACAATACAAACCACTAGTGAATCTCTGTGGGAAACCATTGATAGAACATGTTTTAGAAAAAATAATTGGACATGCAGATAAAATCATTATTAGCATCAGGTACAGTAAGGATAGAGAGAAATTGTCAAGCTTCTTGAAAAATGATAGTATCATATATGTGGTTGATCATTTACGAAAAGGACCACTCACAGGAATATATACTAGTATAACTATGGTTGAAACAGACCAAGTATTAATACTACCATGCGATACACCGTTTATCTCGTGGAAGACTATAAATTATTTATTAAGCGAACTAATACAACCCTATGAAGCAGTTGTTTATAAATGGAGAAATGATTATTTAGAACCACTCATTAGTGCTCATAGTACTAGTTCCCTAAGAAAAGCACTAGAGCACATGATAAGTAATAATATTTTTTCAGCTCATAAAATCTACAATTATTTATTAACCAAGTATTTAGTCATCGAAGATACTGTTAAAGATCCATATAAGGAGTTCTTTAATATTAATACTGTTGAAGATCTCATTCAAGCAGGGAAACTATGTTCTACGTAAATTTTACGAATTTTGTGAACGATAAGTATTTATATGGTGCACTTTTTATCGTAAAAAGGGGCACCTCGATGCATATACCAGACGGTTACCTTGATTCTACTTGGAGTATTGCAACATATATAGTGTCAGCAACATATATTGGTTATGCAATAAAGAAAGCAGAAATAACAAAGAATCTTGAGAGACTCTCCTTACTAACAGTATTAGCAGCAGGTATATTTGCTGCACAAATGCTTAATTGGCCACTACCCGGCGGGACAAGCTTGCACTTTGTTGGAGGAGCATTAGCAGGTATATTGCTTGGACCACTTTTTGGATCATTAACATTAGCACTAGTCGTCACTATACAATGTCTAGTATTCCATGACGGAGGCATAACAGCACTTGGAGCAAACATCTTGAATATGGCTATAATAGATGTCTTAGTAGGATACACTATGTATAAGATAGTGTTGAAAGCCTTAGGGCCATCTACTAAGACTAGATTCATAGGAGGATTCATAGGAGGATGGCTTGGAATAACACTAGCAGGAATAGCATGCGGAGTAGAAATAGGGTTATCGCCTAGCTTCCCATACGGAGTATATATTACAGTACCTGTTATGGGTTTATGGCATCTAGCACTAGGAGTAATAGAGGGAATAATTACTGGAATGGTAGTATCTTATCTCTCCATGAAGAACCCGGACATAATATTTTCTGAGAGGTGATGCTTTTGAAGAAGCACTGGATATTGATAATTCTCCTCATACTGATAAGTCCATTGTTCGGAGTCGTATTAGCAGATATGGTTGGATACCATGAACCCTTGGACGTAGCTGCCGAAAAACTGGGATTAAAAGACATTAGTGATGAGATAAACTGGTCACCATTTTATGACTATAGTGTCCCAGGACTAGACCCGATAACAGGATATATAGTATCCGGATTCATCGGTGTAGGTATAATTTACCTAATTGGCTCATTAATACAGCGAATAGCTGGTAAAAAACGATGAGATATACCGAGAAAATCCTTGAAGAAGCATCAATGGTTATAGAGGAAATAATTACGGAGAAGAATTTTTCCACAAAGGTGGACCCATTTATTGTAACAATTGTTTCTATCATAATGGCTTTCCTAGTCGCCTTCACAAATAATTACATAATGATACTTTTCTCGTTACCAATACTAATTATGATATTTCTATTGTTATCAATAAAGAAGTCATATTTTGTGAAAATACTATTTATCCTCTTATTATTAGGCATTATACCAGGAATTCCCATTATCTTCACAAATACAGGTTACATTAACAGTTTAAACGATCTAGTACTACAACCAACAAGTACTGGTTTAGAAAACTTTGTAGTTTTTGTATCAAGAGTAATTATTTCATCATTATTCTTCATACTCCCAATTATTGGTCTCGGCTGGTACGGTTTTCTAAAAAGTCTTTCAAGACTAAAGCCTTTACGTGTCTTTCTATCAATATTATCACTTGTAATAGTCATACTCCCTAGGATCATAAGGAATATGTTATCAATTATGTTTGCTAGAGAGGCAAGAGTTATAAGTAAGAACTATAGGGCACTATGGCGAACAATATCATCAACTGTTGGAGATACTATTATAGTATCCCACGTATATGCAGGAAAGTTAGCTAAGGCAATAGCTGCAAGAACAATAACAAAAACGTATTTCTATGAAACTAATATGTGGAAACATAAATATAATTACATAGACTTAACGCTAATCCTAGGAACAATAACCTATATTACATTATATATACTGGTTGAGACATCATGGTTAAAACTCTGCTAGAAGCAAAGAAGATTTGGTACAAGTATCCCAGAACCGATCAATGGGTATTAAAAGACCTTGACATAGCTCTAGAAAAACACAAAGTAATATTAGTTACTGGACCTAATGGAGCGGGTAAAACAACGCTGATCCTAATCCTTGCAGGCCTTCTTGAGCCACAAAAGGGCGAAGTCTTATTACACGGAAAACCTTTGAAGCAACAATTGCCGCAAGCACGTAGATACATTGGCGTACTCTTCCAAAATCCTGAAACCATGCTTTTTAACCCCATAGTTTATGATGAGATAGCGTTTGCTCCTAGACAATTATTAGATAATGAAGAGATTATTGAGAAAAGAATTCATAGTGTATTAGAACAAATAGGATTAAATAAAGAATATTTAAATAAAC
>JAMOPC010000484.1 GCA_027064845.1 Desulfurococcales archaeon
AACTCTATGTCAAGCTATACAGTAAACTGGTAAGAGCTTCTAGGGAAATAGCCCCGAACAAGCTGCTTGACTACATCTATAAGGAATGGAAGAAAATGAAAAGAACTTTACCGAGGAAACCCTTCTATGCAAAGTAGAAAGGTTCTTTTATTGATTTATATTATTGTTTTACAGGTATTAGATGTATTAACCACGTATTTGGCCTTATCACGTGGAGCTGTAGAGATTAACCCTATAGTCTCATTTATGCTGCAAAACCCACTATTGTTCTGGATAATGAAAATACTCGTGGCCATAACCGTATATGTTGCTACAGCTTCTACGGATAATAAATTACTTATAATCATATACTCGTTAGTAATGATACAGGCAATTACGATCAACATACTTAACTTTCTTCACTAAGAAATTAATAAATGGTGATTACATGGGAAACAGTGATGATAAACAAGCATGTATAGAATTACCTGACTATGAACGCAAGATCCTTCTGTATATTATTGATAAAATCATTTCTAGTGCTAAAGATAAAGCATCATTAGAAAGTCAATATATGAGAACAATAGTAGAAATAGAAAATGCTTATATAAATGCTATTTCAATAGACGTTATGGTAATCTCTCTCTTCTTGCTAATAATTGGAATAAACATACCAGATCTGCGCATTATTATTGCTTGTATTATTGTGGCTATTATGGCAATAGTATTATTCGTTTATTTAATAATATGCCATTTAAATAGAATCAAGAGCGAAGTCAGGGAAAGTTATGATAAAATTATTAAAACCTACAATACTGCAATAAGCAATTTAAATCAAATAGGTAAATCAGTTTCTATGAAATACAAGCCGTCAAAGCTATGTAGTCCAGATAAAGAGCTAATAGATTATATAGAAAATTTAATTGGGAAAAGGACTGATTGATCCCTGTGTTGTATCAGTATTAACTATGAATTATCTCATGTTTTTTATTCTTTTCATTAGTATTGTGTAGGCTCTTCTACGTATAAAGTCAGGAACATTGTTACTGAACGCTAGAACAAATAGTTCGTGGTTGTTAAGTAGTTCTAGTAATGCTATAATGTATCTATACAATGTTGTTTCACTTAGCTCCTTGTATGATGACATGGAGTTCTTTAGCTCTGTAAGAGTGATCATCTCCTTTCACCCGTTTCTTGTTCTTTCTGTTTTTCTAGTATTTCCAAAATTTCTGGTGAGGCCATAGACACTATTTTTAATGTGATCGCCCATGCTAGGTCTCTTACTATAAATACGTATATTTTGAATGCTACGATACTGTATGGAAGTGTTCCAATAACTATAACGGCTAGCCAGAATGGATCACTCATATCTATATTTAACATGTTTTCCGCTATACCTATAGCAAATATGGTGAGAAATACGTACATTGTGAGCCAAGCAAAGAACCTTATAAGTTTTTGCCAATTCATGTCTTGACGCCGTATTTCTGTTTGTAGTTGTAGATGAATGATTCGAATAGCGGGGTTGGGAAGAATACGACTATCTTCTTTCTACCGAGTCTCAGCATTTTCCGCTCCAGGTATCCTAGTTCTGCGAGTTTCCTGATTGCTCGTTCTACTGTGTGCCATTCTTTTGCTGGGTCATTGTGGTTATTGTATATTCGCTTCATACTCCAATATGCTCGCAGCTTCCTATACGTGAAGCCACGCTTACCGCTTACCCGCAAATACTCATATATCAATAATAATGTCCTATAGAGGCTAGCACTCAGCCTAGCCGTTACTGATCACCTTTAGGAATTGTTCTAGTTGATCTAGGATTTCGTCTTGTGGATCCCAGCAGAATGTGTTTTCTTTTTCTAAGCATTCTAGGTATTGTCTCCAGTAGTTGATATTGCTTAGTTTATGGAGTTGTTGTTCAAGACGGTTCAGGAGCTTTGCGAGTATTTCTTCGAACTCTGCTTTGGTTAGTGTTACATCTAGCTCAGTATATTCTATACCATAATGTATATAGTACTCGGAATATACTGCATACAGGGAATATTTTCGCTCATGGCGGCGATCCAACACTATTTTGACGTCGACTAATTTCTCTAGTGCTTCACGTAGGTGTGGATATACTAGCTCGAATACCTTGTTGCGTTCACGATGTATCATCTCCTTAGTGCTCTCAAGGACTTTGATGTACTCCTCGATCTCCTTCACTACATCCAGGTATACCTTGTACAAGTTCTTGTCGACAAGCGATGTATAGCAAAGTATGCTTTCCTCATAGTACGTTAGTATTTCGAGAAACTTCTTCAGCCTCGCTATAATCCTGTCTTTATAACTGTGGGTACCGCCCCTATATTCTTCCAGATCCCTTAGAATTATCTTCACAAGAGTCTTAACAACACCATGATATTTTTCTAAAAGCCGATACGCTACTGTAAACTCTAACAACTGCTCCTTATTCATATAATCACTATAATAATACTCAAGAACAAGCCTACAGTCAGCGTACATTACTCGTTCACCTTTTTGAGTATGTAGAAGTATGATGTGTTTGGATTGTACTTGGTGTCTTGCTTAAGGTAGCGTGTGAAGAATAGGAACTCAACATATTTTACTAGTTCCCAATGATTCGGTACATATAGCTTGTTGTAGTGTACCAGAACAGTTTTGCAGCCAAGCCGTTTTGCAGACTCGAGTCCCCCGTCGATAATAGTTTCTGGGCTGCCAAAGGCCGTCGTTACCTCATAATGTTTTCTGGAGCCCTTCCCACCCCTTTCCATAAAGGGCGGATCAATAACCACCAAGTCAGGTCTTATACCAAGTTTCTGGACCCGATGCCAAACACTCCAAGACGGACTAATAGTAAACCAGTCAGGCTCCACAACCCATTTATGGATCTTTATATCGCTTGCCAGTAATAATTTGGGACGCCAGGCACCATAGAATCTACCCTCACCATAAGTAGTATCCAATACCATCCTAACCTTGGACTCGAGTCCCAGCTCTCTCAACATATCACGGATAAGACAACTAACAGGAAACCTAGCACATTTACCGCCACGCTTCTGTATATCCCTTTGGTCAATAACCAATATATCTAAACCCTGCATTACTGGATCACCCCTGGCATACGTATGGCTTAAGATACTTTGGCAGAAACGGCATTATTATTCACTCCCTCAATTGGTGGTTATTTCTTCGAAGTATAGGTAGAACTCGGTGTGTGGTGGGTTGTGCTCTATGCATGGCGTGTCTCTGCAGTCTTTGCTGAACGTGTACTTCTTTATTACCATCTTGTAGCCGCTTAGAAGGTAGAGTTCTCCTTTTTCGAGGCAATTATTACTACTACATTCCTTGACATAGTTGGCAGCAAAAACCTCGACCTCAAGGATCTCAGGCTTAACAACCAAGCTATTACCAGTACTAGCATTATACTCCTCAAGTAACCGAAGCACCTTCTCGATAACAGCAGAATAAGAATACTGTACTAGGGCCTGAGTCATAGTATCACCCTTTGCAGATGAGTTTTCTTATCTCGTTGATGATCCGTTTTCCCTCGCTTGTTAACTGGATGTACCCGTTCTCGGCTCTTACCAGGCCTCGTAGCTGCAGCTTGTAGACATTGTAGTATAGTGTTGATTTTGAGTAGTTCAGCTCCAGGGCTAGATCGTATATTGTTGCTTTTGCTCCCTCGAATTTCAGGAGAGAGACGAGGATCAAAAATTCTGTTGGGAATATGGATTTGAGGTTATTGATTGAGACTTCCATTGTTTCACACTCCCAAGTCAGTAGTCTGTAATGTATATTGTTTGTTCTGTTTTATATAGTTTTCGAACTTAGGAGTTCGAAAGTCTTATATTTCAATATTAATATATTATTTCCTGGTGTTGAGTTTGAAAAAAGAAATAGCTTTGCTTAAATATGCGTTCATAACGACCTGGCGGTTCTTTACAGGCGTATCTATTTTCAACGATACTCCCAGGATCTCGGGCCATTATTATATCCGTAAACCCAGGGTCTATGAGAGAAGAAATACTAGAACAAAGGATGTTGGATACATCGAGATAATAGCCGAAATGCCTCAAGCCCGTCCTGCGTCTTTACCAGAGTATATTGTATTAATAATTTATATAAATGAATCGAAACGCATGAGGCCTAGAGATTACCAGCGAATAGCTGAGTATATTAATAGGCGTAGAGCAATTATCAATAAATACATTAATGGTTCCACGCATTTCTTTTTCTATATAATATGTAGAAAAGCTACTAGTGGAGTATATGAAGCAATAAGAAGAGACTATGCTAAGCTGCGTAAACAAGGCGTAAACATAGTGCTCAAAATAATAAATGATCCTGGAGAGATAATTAAGGACCTAAGAAACTTCCTGGAGAAACGCCTGGAGAAGCTGCTAGACAAGACACTCTATAAGAAGAGTAATTATGAAATATTCGCTAGGCCTAAAAGATTGGCTGAATACATGCTTATTCTCGACGCTCTTCTCTCAGGAAAACGAGAACTGGCCGAATATACAGCCCAGCTCCTACACCATACTGCCCGTTTGCCTGTCGATTCCCTTGTCAGGATACTATATGATATCATGAATAAAGAAGAAGGGGAAATAAGAAGCAAAACAGAAATAAGAAGATCTCCTATTCAGACTCCTTACATATAATAAGAAGAAAATAAGAACTTCTTATTTATAATAAGAAAATATCGGTAAAATTTTCTTATGAGATAACCCTATTGCAAAAATTCTATACAGAGATAACCATATCTCGATAAAAATCAATGGAGAGATAACCATATGGTCATCTTCATGATATATTTTGCAGATGAAGAACCATTTCTTCGATTGGATGATTTATATATTTTACTGTATCGGTAAAAAATGCCTTGGAGATAACCATATGGGTATATGGTTATCTTGATGACGATTTTTTACAATTGCCATATGCGAAAAACATCATTGAGATAACCATATTAATTATTTCGAACTATAAACTATGTTGGATGATGAACAATGGGGATCCTCAGCGAAAAGATCTTCAGAAACCTTAAGACAGTATATCATATATTAAAGGGCGTCAAAGAAGGTAAACTTAAGGCAGAGATCTATGCTGAGGTCCGCTCATCTTATGTATACAAGATATTCGACTTACTTGAGAAAGGCGGATATATAAAGTGTGTTGAAGAACGAAAAGGCAGGACAAGATATAAGAAATGCTTCTTAACAGATACTGGCGGCAAGTTATTAGAAATTGTTAAAAAGCTTATAGAGCTAGACCAAGCTCCTTAAGGATCTCTCCTTCTGCCAGTTCTTCTATATGGTATTTTACCTGTGATATAATGTCTAATGCGCATTCAACGTCTTTACACTTTAGTGCTATCTTCTTCTCAATCATTGAAAGCAGAGCTAGTAATTGTGCCTTAGTACATGGCATAGGGTGTCACCCTGCCTTCCCTATCGATTAAAGGGTATTTTTCCATTTAATTATGCAAATACTTAAAAGATTCTCTATACTCTGTGGATTGAGGTTTTGAGACAAAGTTATACGCTTAGTCATATGTTAGTCATATGCCTGGCGAAGTCTACTTTATATAACATATTTGTATATATCGAGATATTGAGGATGAAAAAATGATTGATCCCAATACTCTAAGAGAGAACCCCAAACTCTTCATAGAACTAATGGAGAAGCATAGGATTAGGCCTGTTGATTTGGGTATTTCGAGGACTTATAAGTTGAAGATTAAGAAGGGACAAGCAAGGCCTAGTTTAGAGCTATGTGTTCGTTTGCTGAGATTAGTAGAAGAGGAAGCGGCCCGATCCCAGCTTGGGGCGGCTGCGAGGCCTCTCGGACCTCACGGCCAGCCCCAACGTGGCCGGCTTAACTTCCGGGTCCG
>JAMOPC010000485.1 GCA_027064845.1 Desulfurococcales archaeon
CCTCGGCCTTAACAGGTATAGGCATAGGTACCTTGACTGGTACTGGTACTCTTCCTGGCTTTGCTCCTTCGAGATATGCTCTAATAATATCTTCGTATGTGATGACTCCGATTACATGGCCTTTCTCATCAATGACTGGTACAAGTGGTATATCGTGTCTAGCCATGACTTCTGCAACAGCCTCTACAGGCATATCCTTAGTTGCTACCATTACTCCTCTAAGCATTATTCTCTGAACTTTTGCCGGTGTAGTTATATGTTGTTCACTTTCTCTATGGAATAACCATCTACCTCTCTTCATGAATTCGTGATAAGTCACTATACCCTGAGGAATGGGTTCTTCTTCGCTTCTCACAACCACTACTCCCGGTTGTCCACGATATACTATTCTGCTCCAAACCTTGTTTACTCTATCTTTGGCTGTAACAATGTATTTTTCAAGATCTTTTTCAGTCATTATTTCTGCAATGCTCTCAGCTATTGGTTTATAACCAGCTTTTATTAGGTAATTCAGTATATCATTATATGTTATTACTCCATGCAGCTTCATTTCTTCAAGATTATTAACTACTGGAGCACCAATAGTTTTGAATTCACGAAGTTTATCAAATACTTCACCAAGAGTCATGTCCTGTTCTATTATCGGATGTTCTCTAAGAGCATCTCTCACTCTGATCATGGTGTGGTGACTTGTTGGCATAATTAACTCTATAGGTGTGAGATATCCAAGCACTCTCTCCTCGATATAGTCTCTGAGCACAGGTACAATAGTTTCTTCAGCTTTTCTTGCCCGTGCTCTTACTACTGTAAGTGGTAGCGATAAATCCCTAACAACAAGTCTAGGTTTTCTCGCTATTTCCCATATCCTCATATTGATCACCTAGGTATTTTCTAATCAAACACCCATCTAATAATATCCGAGATATAGATTAATTAAATCATGGTTAAATCTATATATAGGTTTAGAGACAAGAAATATAAAACCCCTAGAAGCTATGAAGAATATACCAGAGGAGACGCGGAAAAATAAACTCTAAGAAGGAGCCGCCGTAGTATAGCCCGGCCAAGTATGCGGGCCTTTCGAGCCCCCTCCCAAAGAACGGGAGGGACAAGGAAAGCCCGTGACCCGGGTTCAAATCCCGGCGGCGGCACCTTTTTATTACTTCCATATAGAGTTCTTATTCATGTAGGCTAGTAGATATTGTTTAATACTTCTATGTGATTGAGGATATATTGAATAATTTGGGTATATTGGTGTTAGTTTGCTTTTGAGACATGGTTATATTGATAAGGGGCTGGTTTTTCTATTGGTTATTTCTCTTGCTTTAAGAATAGTATTTGTTCCCTTTACTTCTGGAAGTGATATCCCACAGTTTGCTGGTTTTGCAGATACTTTTCTACGACATGGTTTTTGCTTCTATAAATATGCTGATGGATCGAAGTATGTTTCTGAGAATTGGGCATATCCATGGCCCTACATTTATGGGCCAGTATTTATATTTATATTATCTTTTCTAAGAATACTTGCTCCTGAAGAAATCATTCATTATTGGAAGAACAATAATTACTATGTATTTGTCCCTATACAGTGGATTGTAGCTGTTAAGTCCATATTTGTTTTGTTTGACTTGTTGGTCATATATGTCTTATATATCGTTTTGGACGCTTATGGATTAACTAGGAGAAAACGTTTATTATTAACATCTCTTTATGCATTGAATCCTATGACAATATATATTTCTAGTATATATGGAATGTTTGATCAAATAGCCCTATTTTTCTTCTTGTTGACAATTCATTTCTATCGAGGAATAATCAGTGGATCCAAAAGTAATTATGCATTACCTGGAGCTTTTTTGGCATTATCTATTCTTACAAAACAAACAATGATATTTCCATCAATTTTTATACTATTGGATATTCTATACAGATCAGTGCGTTATACTAAGAAGTTTTTAATAACACTCACAAGTTTCGTGGTTATTTCTATATTATTAATGCTTCCATTCGAAATAACTTGTCCCGGCAGTATCTTTTCCTTATGGAATGCTGTGTCACGTACTAGTTCTCCTGGATATACGTTGCCAGTCGTATATAGTTTTAATGGATTATCTAGTCTTGCATCATATATTAATACGTGTTGTGGAAAGGACGCCTTGTACTTGATAATTTATTGGTGGGTTCCAGCCATAATATTTCTGACATTATTATTTATAGCATATTTAGAAACGAGGGATCCCTTTACAGTATCTCTTCTATCATACATTGTTTTTCAAACAACTTATTGGCGTATAAATCATCAATACCTAGTATCAGGTGTAGCGTTTCTAATACTACTATTTCCATTAATGAAGAGATGTATGAGGTGTAAGGTACTAGGTATTTTAATAATTATACTAATAGGTTTTTGGCCAATAATGTTTCCAACTAGCTGGTGGGCGCATGTCCATATAAGAGAACCAAATTATTTTATGTGGAAGCTTATGGATTTCTTCTCTCTTATGATATTTGACGACTTAATATATGTTCTCTATGCTTTACTCCTTACTATAACTCAGTACTTGTTCATAATGGATTCTATAATTTGTCTATTACAGGAGAAAATATTGGTAGTAAAGGAATTTATTAGAAGAATAGCTAGATCATTTTCTTCAAGTTTTCGTAGATAATATAGTCTTCTCCCAGATCATTTTCTCTGAGCTGGAGCTCCTTACTTGTTTCTACTAATTCCCAGGGAAACACTACCCATTTATTTGTTTCCTTATAGTAGTAATCAGGGTATATAGGGCTCCATGGCTTAACAAAAATTGCTAAGGACTTGATCTCTTTGGCGCCATATCTTGTTAGTTCCTCTATTACTAGTTGAAGCGTCCTACCACTATCAACTACATCATCTACGACAAGTATCTTTTTATTTCTAACACTCGTAGTAGGTGGGAGTGTTAACTCTGGTTTCGCTTCACGTGTATTTATTCCCTTATAGAATTTTACTCCTATGAAGCCTATTTCATCTATTTCTAAGAGATCAGATAGTATTCTAGCTGGTATTAAACCTCCTTTTATAACAGCATATATTATATCAGGTTTGAACCCTGTAGAAACCATATTATTGACTAGCGTTATCAAAGCAAGATGAAGATGTTTCCAAGAAATATATTCTATTTCTATATTATCGCTCTCCATATGGTATGTTATGGCTATGCTGGTTATTTAATTGTTTTTCTAAAAATCATGGAGATGTAAAGTTTTTTAGGGTTGAATAAATAAGAATGTGCAGGGCAATGGTTAAGTATATTTTTATAACTGGTGGAGTGTTATCTGGTCTGGGAAAAGGCGTTGTCACGGCTTCTACTGGTTTACTGCTCAAATCATTAGGATACAACGTTACAGCAATAAAAATAGATCCTTATGTCAACGTTGATGCTGGTACAATGAATCCCTATATGCATGGAGAAGTATTTGTTACAGAAGATGGGGGAGAAACAGACTTAGACATAGGTCATTATGAGAGATTCCTTGACACAAACTTAACTAAGAAACACAATATAACTACTGGCCAGATCTATTACAGTGTTATAATGAAGGAGAGAAAAGGAGAATACCTTGGTAAGTGTGTTCAAATAATACCTCATATCACAGATGAGATCAAGGAAAGGATAAGGGAAGTAGCGCGTGAATCCTCGGCAGACATAGTTCTCGTAGAAATAGGTGGGACTGTAGGAGACATTGAGGGCTTGCCTTTTCTTGAAGCTATTAGACAGATGAGGATAGAGGAAGGAATACGTAATACTTTAGCGATACATGTGGCATTAGCACCAATAATCTCGACAGGAGAGCAGAAGACAAAACCAGTACAGCACAGTATACAAGAACTCAGGAGAATAGGTATACAGCCAGACATAGTAATAGTGAGATCGCCCAGAGAACTTGAGGAAGAGAATCGGGCTAAAATAGCACTTTACTCAAATCTTCCAAAAGAAGCAGTATTCAGTGATCCAGACGTAGACACTATTTATAGGGTCCCATTAATTCTTCACTCAAAAGGCTACACCAAATATATTGCATCTAAGCTAGGGCTAAGGTATGAGGAACCAGATTTATCTAGATGGGAGGAGTTTGTCAATAAGTTAACTTCGCCTAAAAATTATGTCAAGATAGCAATGATCGGGAAATATACTAAGCTCCATGACAGCTATATAAGCATAGTTGAAGCACTCAAACACTCGGCAGCATGGAATAACATTGGGTTAAAACTGGGATGGTTCGAAGCAACAGATATTGAGCGCGATAAAATAGATTTAAACCGGCTGAAAAACTATGATGGAGCAGTAATATTACCTGGGTTTGGTAAGAGAGGTAGTGAGGGAAAAATAACAGCAATTAAATATTTGAGAGAAAACGAGATCCCGATTCTAGGAATATGTTTTGGCATGCAGTTAATGGTTATAGAATATGCTAGAAACGTCGTAGGACTAACCAAAGCAAATAGTACTGAGCTAGATCCCTCAACACCTTACCCAGTAGTTGACTTACTTCCCAGCCAGTATAATGTAGAACATCTTGGAGGAACTATGAGGCTCGGTGCCCATCCTATAATAATAGAGGAAAACAGTACTGCATGGGAAATGTATGGTAAGAAAATAGTTTATGAAAGACACAGACATAGATATGAGGTTAATCCAAAATATATAGATCTCTTAGAATCAGCTGGTTTAAGAATAAGTGGGTGGAGTCGTGAAAAATATCCTGAATTCATAGAACAAAGGAAAACACGTGTTTTCTATTTTGGGACACAGCCCCATCCCGAGTTTAAGAGCCGACCACTTAAACCCTCACCAGTCTACCTGTATTTTATCAAAAAAGTTGTTGAGGCGACTAAGAAGTGAGTAGGATTATAGTAGCTTTAGATAGAGTAGACAAATCAATTGATTGGTATAAGGAATTTGTATCAAATACTCAAGAATATGTTGCTGGATATAAATTCGGTTTGCCATTCTTAATAAGATATGGCATAAGAGGATTTGAGGAAATCTCTAGACTTATTAATGAAGAAAGACTATGGATAATCGATTTTAAACTAGCAGATATATCATATATAATGATCAAGTCTATTGAGCCATTCGTTGAAATGGGTTTTAACGCATTCATAGCTCATAGTTTTATAGGAAGACATGGATCATTAAGAGAGTTAAAAGAATATCTCTTGGAAAATAATTCTAAACTAATACTAATTTATACAATGAGCCATCAAGGAGCGATCGATGTACTTGATAAATCTATTTCAATAATAGAAGAAGTTATAGCTGATATAAGACCTTGGGGCTTAGTTGCTCCGGCCACTAGGCCTGAAATGATCAAGAGGGCTAAAAGCTTTTTACACAAGAATGGGATCGAGACAAAAATTCTTTCTCCTGGTATAGGTTATCAAGGAGCTAAACCGGGCACAGCTCTCCAATATGGAGCTGACTACGAGATCATAGGTAGATTAATAACTTATTCTTCTGACCCTATCTCGAGAATCAAACAAATAAACAGTATTCACGAAAAGGTGATGAGGAATGGATAAAGTTATTGAAGAAATAATTGTTTCATTATATAAGAATGGGTTATTTAAAATAGGTACTTTCAAATTAACTAGCGGTAAAATTAGTCCATATTACCTAGATCTAAGAGTTCTTCCAAGCTATCCTACTCTCTATAGAAAGTTTATGAACTTAGCTGTAGAACTGTTAAAGAATATGAACATAAAATTCGATGCCATAGCTGGTATTGAAACAGCAGGAATTGTTCATGCATCTTACCTGGGATGCTTACTAGATAAACCAATAATATATATTAGGAAGAAACCTAAAGAACATGGTACGAAGAAACTT
>JAMOPC010000486.1 GCA_027064845.1 Desulfurococcales archaeon
GTAAGGCAGCTACTCCCTCCTGTATCCTTGCTCCTCCCGAATCATATAATCCTATTACAGGTGAGCCTGTTTCAATAGCCATATCTATTACTCTAACAATCTTATCTGCATGTGATTCTCCAATACTACCTCCCATAACTGTAAAATCTTGTGCGTATACGAATACAAGTCTTCCATCAATTCTACCATAACCAACTACTACCCCGTCACCATAGTACTTTAGCTTATCTAATCCAAAGTATGTTGATCTATGGAGCCGCATCCATTGTAATTCTTCGAAAGAACCGGGGTCAAGTAGTCTTTCAATCCTATCCCTTACCCAGAGCTTGCCTTTCTCTCGCTGTCTCCTAATTCTTTCTTCTCCACCGCCCATGATAGATTTCTTACGATAGCTTTCGACTTCTTCTATTAGTTCACGTATATCCTTTTTCTCCACAACTTATTACCTCTTAACGCTTTATCTAGATCTTATGGTTTTTAACGATGCCTCCTCAGAATAGTCACTATCGAATATGTCCCTATACCACCTATATTCTGTGTAACAGCAATAACTGGATCAGAAGCTTTATATCCTGGAAAATCACCTCTAATCTGCATAGTAGCTTCAACTATTTGATAAATACCAGTAGCTCCTACAGGGTGTCCTCTCGCTTTTAATCCACCACTAAAGTTTACTTCTGGCTTATCGCCTTTAGCGAATTTTCCTTCTTTCCATAGCTTTGGTGCTTCTCCCTTAGGTGCAAAACCCATGTCTTCCAAGGCTAAATACCCTGTAATATGGAAAGCATCGTGTACCTCTGCATAATCGATATCTTTCACAGACACACCCGCCATCTTATAAGCATCTCTACTAGCCTTCACAGTGGATTCCAGTGTTAAGAGGTCTCTCCTAGAACCAAGATCAACCGAGTCTGTAGCCATACCAATACCAGCTACCTCGACAAGCACGTCTTTGCCTGTATTCTTGGCTATATTCTTCGCCAATTCTTCATCCTTAGTAATAACTACCGCAGCCGCACCATCACCTATAGGTGAGCAATCAAATAGATGGAGAGGATCAGCTACTACTGGGCTCTTAAGTATTGCTTCAAGACTAGTTTTTCTGGGTAGTTGAGCATATGGATTATATGATGCATACTCATGCATTCTAAGAGGCCAATAAGCCATATCTTCTCTCGTATACCCGAATTTGTTCATATAAAGCCTCGCGACTAATGCGTTAAGACCCGTGAAAGTAGCACCATAGAAGACCTCATACTCGGCATCAGCTGCTTGTGCAAGAGCCTTAGTAGCATCAGCTGTTAGTTTCTCGGTCAGCTTCTCTACTCCTGCAACAACTACTGTATCAGCAAGACCCGATTTAACTAAGCTATATCCTGCGTAAAAAGCTGCTCCACCACTACCACATGCAGCCTCTACTTTAAAAGCTGGAATACCCCTCAGCCCACTATAATCAGCTGCTAATGCCGCGAGACTATCTTGTTCCATTAAAACACTAGAGGTCATGTTGCCAAGAACAAGTGCTTTTGGTTTAATATTATCAGCGTCTTCCAATGCTTTAAGAATAGCCTCCGATACTAACTCTCTTCCACTTTTATCATAAAATCTCCCGATCTTAGTCATGCCGACGCCGATAACAAATACACGATCCATGATCTATCACATCCACATATGAATAGTTACTTACACCTATCTTATAAATGCGAACCACATAAATCATTTACCAAATAATATCATGAGCCACCTCCCTTAAAACAGTTAATCAGGAAATATATTCGTGTATGGAGGTGCCGAGATTGGGGTTTAGTATTTTATCTGATCGTTTGCTGAAATTTATAGTTAAGAGAGCAGTAGGGCTCCCAGCAGATGATATTGATCTTCAAAAAATAGTTGGTTCATCAAAATATACACTCATGAGGAAAGCAGTAGGGAGTGTAGCATCTATAATAGTTACAGAGAAAAATGGTCATTTAAGATGCGGATTATGTGGGAAAGGCCCATTTACTAGGAGAGGATTGTATCTTCACCTTATAAGAATACATGGTGACGAAATACTCAACATGGTCGAGGAGAAATACGAAGAGCTAGTGAAGAATTACTCGGAGATTACATGGTACTAAATCCCGAGGGGTGGAGTTTCCTCATAGACAACGTGTCTCGGCACTGGAGTCTTCGGTCATCTAAAATAATAACTAGTACTACGAGACTTATATCGCTACTTCTTCGTTAGGTTATAGTTGACAACCTCTAGGACTAGGTCATATTTGATCTTCTTAGATATGATCTCTTCTGTATATTCAGCTGATTGTGTAGCATAATCGTCTGAGATAACTTTATCTATTACCACAGTCGGGAAGATATAGTATGCTGCACCTTTTATATGTCCGATACCCTTACCTGATCCTATTGTTAAATCTACTCTGACCCATTTCCATGGAGGAATGTAAACAGCAACCCATCCATGACCGCCTCCCCCTAAGAATGTATAGTGATAATATCCTTCAGCTTCAACATTCTCGTATTTAAAGTTCGGACCAATATATACAATCCCTATTTCTAAGTAACTAGGTATCTTAAATGACCTGGCAAGTGTTATTAACAAGTTAGATTGGTCATCACAATCGCCGAGTCCCTCAACTATTACCTCCCAGGGATGTCTTGGTGGAATACGAGTAGAATATACTATATTATTATCAATCCAGTTAAGAATACCGAGTATAATAGATAATGGTTTAGACTCATTAATTGTCTTATTCAAATAGTTAACAAGGAGTTTGATCAATGGATTAGTATAATTCCATAGACTAGTCACATTAATATATTCCGCGCCAATCTCTGAATAATTTATATCGCTCCAGGTACCAGATATTTTAACTAATTCTGTTACATTATTAGTTAATAATATGTTATATATACTACTAATTCGTTTAAACATATCAATAGACACATTGTATTCTACTCCAACACTAATAGATTCTCCCGGTTTCAAAGATGAATTGGTATAAGGAGATTGAATTACTAAAACATACTGGGTATTTTCTTTAATTACCTTATATGGGTATTCGTATCCATTAACCCAAGCCTTTACATCTATTATTCTCTGAGTAGAAGTGTTTAAGGGATAATCAAATACCATTATATCTGTTTCATTAATCATAATAGACTTACTACCACTATTAGTCACATTACCGTAGTACTTAATCCCTATCAAAATGCCTTGAGAACTTGTAATATTATTAAATGAATAAACAGATGATCCAAAAATACCTGAAATTATAATCACTAGAAATAGTATGGTAAAAAAGACTATATGACTCATTTCTTGTCACCACCAGAATATTTTTTCTCGAGCAACTCGTGGAAGAAGTACCATAGCGAGAAAACACCTATGCTAAGCCCAATTCCTATACTGATACCAAGTGCTAGGGCATGTTTTACTTCTTCCGAAAGAGCTGTTATATCTAGGAGTAATGCAAGAGTTATAAATAATATGATCAAGAACATAAAGCCGCGTAGTTTAGCTTCCATCCTTATTCTCTCAATAATAGTTTCTAATGCTATAAAGACAAATATTATTAGAAACACCACACTAGCTACTCTAGCAATATATGATACTATAGAGGTAATCACCTCTACCTGCGTAGGATATACTATCAACGCTATCGAGTATACAGCCAATAACCCGATTCCCAGATTAAGCAATATAATTATAATATTTGTTAAACTGATCCTATACCTCATCAGGGGTTTAGCTAATTCATCTATATTTATTAATTTAAGAACAGACCTTACAAGTCTGGTGAGAATTATAGCGATTAATGTATAGACTGCAATTATAAGTAGAGCTATTAGAATAAGCGGCAATATACTCACTAGGTCTCTTAGTGAATATTGTAGAGCTCTCCACAAGATCTCTGTTCCTGAATAGTTTCCAGAACTTGTGTTATTTAGGCCTATCAATATGTTTCTCAAGGCAAACCACCACTAAGAAGCACAATATAATATAACATACGGTAAATTATGTATAGAATCAATAATGCTAGAATAAGGCCTGTAGTTTTTATCACAACTTTAGCTGTACCAGTTAAACCATATACTACTGTTGTATAACCTGTTAAGCTAACATTATACAATATTCTCGAATAAAGCCTAGTATAAATGGGTTTTACAACAGCAAGTTCTGGTATAGCAACTAAACCAATAGATAAACCAACTATTGAAAATATAGATGATACTATAAAAATCAATATAATATTATATGATAAGAAATAACCCATGAAACCACTTAGAAACAATGCGAGAAAATACGATGATGATAACATAATACCTGCTTTGAAGGCACCAAGTTTCTTGAATAAGCTGGCATAGGCTAGGCTCGCATAAAGATTTGTTGCTACAACAGTAAACCCATATATAGCTGCATATCCTAAGTGTAAGAGTGGGTTCTTAGTGACGTATATAAGGAATGGAGTAACACTTAATAATAAGATCGCGATCCTGTAGGTTTTAGGTTTTCTCCTAATCCAAAAAACATTCGATAATACAGACGATATTGCTTGGATAAAACCAATAGATGCAGCTATATAGTCAGGAGCACCTAGATCTCTCATAATGTATGGCGTCCAAGCTATACTAAGAAGAGTCGTAGAAACCATAAATGAAGTAACCATTAGGAATATCGTTGATGCTTTGATCTCTACTTCTTCTTCAGCTTTAACTATAGTTTTAGGTATTTTTGGTATATTTGGCACTATTGAGAGCAATATACATGAAAATAAACTAGTCATAAAAGCAATGATATAGAGTATGTAGTATTTCTGAATAGTATTCATGGCTGCAAGAACAAGCACAACGGTTAATTGACCCAAAATACTAGCTATTCCTCCAAGAGCTCCTCTAAGAGAAACTACTCTACGATATTTATCGCCTAAAAACAAAGAAAGAATGGCAATATTCATAAATATACTACTAGGAAGAGTGGATGCTAATGCTAATCCATAAGCAAGAAGCACAAGTCTCCGTTCAAAAGATGTAAAGGGGATAATAAACCATATGATCCTTTCGATCAATAAAGCCATTATTAATTTAGATTTCGTGACAGAAACTGATCCTAAATTATATATCATTATAACAAGTAATAAGGCAAACAAACTGCCTAATCCATTAAGCAACATTAAATCTTTTAGATCGTAACCAATAGTAACTAGGAAAATGGGAGTTACTCCACGAGTTATAGCTATATAAAAACCACCAAAAAATGCCTCAAGAGTAAACATTAAACTAGGAAAATCAACCTTCGACAATTTTGCTCTACTAATCCCCGTCCTTACCCTAAAACTTGTCATCACGGTAAAGACTCCCTATAAGTAGGGTTATTGTTACATTGATTCTATTGTCATGTGTTTTCTCTAACACACAACGATATATTAATTTTACCAAGGATTCGCTTATTTCTAACAATTCATATTTTCAGAAAATATCATTGTAGAGTATTATTATTGTCCTCAGTATATTCTTTTGAAGAATAACATTTACCATATAATAAAAAATAGATGAATAATTACGAATATACAGTACTAAGGCGTTTCTACCAGTGTATTCATTAGATAAATTTTATTAGACCAGCGTGTGACAAGCTATCTAAAGCTATTACTAGGGGTTCTATTACTTCTTCCTCTGATACTTGTACGTCTTGACTCATCTTTGTAACCATTTCTTCTACCGTGTGTTCTCCATCACATAGTAGCCATACATAGTATGCTAATGCTGATAATTCATATACTTCTTCCTCTGTCTTAGCAACGTAGAACTTTTCATCTTCCTCGCCTAGAAAGACTCCTTGTCTTGATGGTTTTA
>JAMOPC010000487.1 GCA_027064845.1 Desulfurococcales archaeon
TCATGGTTGTCAAGCAGTTCAAGCAATGCTATAATGTATCTATATAGTGTTGATTTGCTTATCTCCTTATACTCATTCATAGACTTTACTACTTCTGTTAGGCTAATCATTTTCTTTTCACCATTAGCCATTTTAGGAACGTGTCTATATCGTCCCAGTACTTGGAGTCTAGGCAGTAGAATTTACCATATAGTCCATAGCCTTCATGTAGGACTGTGAATTTTGCTTTCTTCTTCAGCTTGTAATGGTTTATTACTCTGATTGACGCCTTACTAGTTAATACATGAATATACCAGACCCGATCCGTTACCTTGAATTTCTCGGCCTTGTAGATCTTCCAAGCACCTATACATAATCCCTTATGCTTAGCCATATCACTAGCTCGATCAACGCCTGTTATCTCGATAAATGCTACTGGTATCCATAATCTTTTATCAAATACTACTATGTCGAAAGCATTCAATGGGTTATCATAGTTTCCATTAACATATTCGCCCGATCCGCTACCGATCCCTGTAAATAATGCTATATAGTCTTCTGGTAGGTATAGGTTGATAATATTCCATACTAGTAGTTCTCGCTTAACTCCTTTTTTCCAGCGATCGGCGAATACTTGTTTAAGCTTCTCGCCCTTAGCTATGCTCATTTCTTTTCACCAGTTCTAGTGTTTTAGAACAGAAAGTTTCGAGACATTCCTTGAACTGTTCATAAATACATGACTCAATATAACAATAGAACTCACAATCCTCAGCCATGCCTAGTTCACCACTGTTGATATTTTTCTATAGAGTTGCTTGATCAAGTCTTTTTGTAATGGGGGCATACGTGGGTTATCAATGCTTAGATGATAGAGACGCTCTACAAGCTTGACAATTCCCTTCAGATCAATGTTTATCTCAGGCCTAGACTCGGCCTTGGCCTCGGCTTTTACATTGTTTATGATGATGTTGGGGCTTAGTTGTATGTTTACAGTAGTGTTTAGCTCTATGTTGCTCTCGCTAATACTCTTAATCAATGATAGAAGAGACTCCTTGAACACTCTCCATTTCAAAGGATCCTTCCTTATCTCCTTAAACAATAACTTGTAGAGAAGCGGCACTCTTATACTAATAGTATCCGTTAATCCTAGCAATGTCTTATTATCTAATTTATTATTAAGAGAAATGTTTACATACTGTAAACTGTTTACACGCTCCCTATTATATAATATATTATTAATATTATTAGGACTGCTCTGTTTCTCTGATTCTTTATTATTATTGATAGTATTGTTTGTCTGGCTAGGTTTATTATTTAGAACAACCGTATTCACTGCTCAATCACCTTTAGTTCGATTAAATGACAATGTATTGTTTGTAGGAGTGCTTGGTCTATTCTTCTCTTTGTATCGCTTCTCTTTACACGTATGATCTTCATTGGTATCGGTGTTCCTATCCCGTACATGTGCTCAATACAAATAATGTCTACGACACCATTCTTATCCAGCAATTCCTGAAGCTTCTTAGCAAGCGGCTCAAAATCAACACGAAGAAGAACCATTACTTGCTCACCCATAGTGGTTTGTATCCTGAGAAGATGAAGGGGTCTAGTGGTGGCCAGTGTAGTAGTTCTGCTTTTGCGTCCCATGCTGCTTTTAGCTCTACTTCGATTTCTTCTAGCTTCTTGGGGTTGATGTATTCATTGAGGAATATTGCTACATCTATATCGTGCCCTATATCTTTTGAAGCCATACTCCCAAACATTATTATTGCACTAGGCTTGTAGCCTAGTTCATCAAGTTTTCTGAGAATAGTATTTCTTACACGTGTATAGAGACCAGGCCAGCCCTTCATAGGTTTCCAGAGCTTCTCTCTACCATAGTTTACACATATGTTATTATTAACTAGTAGAGACGCTAATATTCCATATAAAGACTCGTCACAATTACCAGGAGCATCACATAAGCTAAACACTGTATCAACAATATCATCAATCAAACGCCTAAACCCAGTAGTAACAACAATAGCAATGTCCTTCTTCATCCATGAATCACCTTATAGGCCTGGTATGTATTTCTTCAAGGATTGTTGATTGATTTGTTTAGGAGTGTAGGCGCTGCAGTATCCACGGTAGTATGTTACTACTCTGTTGAAATATTTGCACCATCCAAGCGGTTCCCCGCCACGCCATGCTGCTTGCTCAGTTGCTTTCTCCTTCAACTCGTCATCCAAATCATCAAATCTTATGAAGAATACACACTTACGACAATCAACAAACCTAGAATACCCAGCCACCACGGGATCACCAGAAGATTTCTTTGTATTTCTTGATTGCTTCTTCTATGGTTGAGAATGGGCCGTTGAATACGAACCATTTGTTATGGCATATTATTGCTTCTACTGGTCCTGGGCCGTTAGGGTATACTGAGCATAGCCGGGATACTAGGTAGTATTGGCCACGATACTCTACTACTGCTCTCTGGTAATGGTCTATTCCTGGCTCCACATTGTGCAGGATCTTGATTATCCTAGCTTCTTCCACCGGGATTCTCATTGTTTACTCGCCTCGATGCAGATAAGATCGTATAGTCCTCGTCTGTGGAGACACTCGCAGTACTTATATGGATCATTGAATCGATCACAAAAGTTTTGATCAATAATGCTTAATACCTCACTCATGCCACGATCTCCTCGCATTTATCTTTTATGCATAGTATCATTGATTCTGGCTCATCATCGATCTCAACTACCAGCAGCTTTTCTTTATAGATCCTGTCCCAGTCAGGTATGTAGTCAAAAGCCTGTATCCTGACATGCAGCAGCTCCTTCATTGTCCTTGCCCCGCTATTTCGTCAATCTTTTGCTTGCTTGCGTTTACTATGGATTCCAATACTTTGCGCCTGAATGCTTCTTCGTAACGGTTCTTCTCGTGTTCTAGCACTTTTAGTAGCTCATTGACATGGTTGTGCAGCTCTTCTGCTCCTGACCATACTATGTTGCTTACATCATTGTACCATTTCTTCAATAGCTTCATACTGTAGTCTATTCTCCTAGCATATTCACGGTACTTGAGAATATCCTCGCTTAGCTCGACCTTGACATTCAAAAAAATCCTTTGATTACTAGGAATGGGCTTATTCAGGATCTGGGCCTGGGCCATATCTTTTTCACCTATTTTCTTATTTTCTATTTTAGAAATATATGACCTTTTTGTAATATAAATCTGGATCATTGTTAGACGGTTTTGTTAGACGGCTCGCCCGGTAAGTTTTTAAGTTTCTAAAACATAAATTAAATAATGGTGCAGAAACATGAATCCCGGGAAAGACCCAGGCCTAGATCCCCGTAAACTCTTGGACCCAATAGTTTTTGTCCAGGTCATGGAAGAATACGGTATAAAGCCAAAAGACCTAGGCATATCACGCAACTATAAGTACTTGTTAAAGAAGGGAGAAAGAAGACCGAGTAAGCAACTAGTTGAAAAATTAATAAACCTTATACTAAATAATAACCAGAACGAAGACATGGGGGCCCGTAGCTCAGCCTGGTGGAGCGCCCGGCTGATAACCGGGAGGTCGGGGGTTCGAATCCCCCCGGGCCCACTTCTTTCGAAGATTTTCCTTAATGTTTTTTGATGTCATAACTATTGGTGTGTTTCCGAGTGTTTCTCCTATTGGTGTATGCATAGGATTAAATACTAGCAAGTATTTATCGTTTAGTTGTTCTTTGTCATTGTTTTCTAAGATATCATCTAGGATCTTGAATATGCAGTAATAGTTAAGAATGATTAATATATCATAATTATTTCCTAGACTATGGAGGTCTTTTAGAGTAATTTCTCTGATTCTGAAATCTTTGCTTCCTATATATCTCTTAATTGTTTCACGAGATATATTGTCTTCTAGTCTTTCTTTTAAAGTAATTAATTCTATTTCAACACTTTTCTTGTTTAGTTCTTCTATCAATACATTTGTGACTAACCATGTATAAGAAAATCCCAGGATCACTCCTATTTTTGAACCAGGTGATAATAGCTCTAGTAATCTAGAATCGTAGGCCTTTGGAGGTACAGGTCTTAAGAGTATTTTATTGATCTTATCAAGGTATTCTAAGATATAGTCTAAATCAGGGTTTATTTCTAGCTTGTTTATTCCTGCTAACAAGAAAGATGTTCGTGAAATAATTGATTCCGCTCCGTGTAGTTTTAACAGATATAATTCTTCTCCGAGTCTTTTTCTGAATACTGGTATGAGTTCTAGTGTTCTTGCTTCTCGTTGAGCATAATATTTTTTACCCTCAATTGTCTTCTCAACATATTTCGCCAAAAAGTAATAAGTTTTGTGAATACATGGTTTTTCTTGTGAGAAAACCATATATAACAAGTTCTTATAGTGATTGATCAGATTAGTTTTCTTCATGCTTGTTCTACTAGTGGTTTTCAATATCTTGATAAAATGGTTGATTAAGTAATGGATAATGCTTATTGCTAGTTCTTCATAATTCATTATTGATCACTTAGAATGATTTGAGAGAGATCAGTTCTTGTAAAGACAAGGCTTTCTCCATGGTCGAAGAATATGTCTCCGCCTACGTAGACTTGGTCTGGTGGGTATCCGCGAAGGATTATAGAGTTTATGCTTTTTGCTGGCAATGTTTTCAACGGGTCTCTTAGATCGTATAGGATTATGTCTGGTTTAGCACCTTTATCAATTACACCATTATCGATTCCGAGAACCTTGTATGGCTTAGTTATTAAGTTCATAAATGTTTCCTCCCTTCCTAATCGGGTCGCTATTAATGATATTGCTGAAAGATTATATGTTGGTAGATCAGATATGTCTAAAAATAAGCACTTATCATTTACTTGGTTTATTCTGCAGAATAACTTGTTGAACTCGCCTAATTTCTCATCCTTATATTTGACTATGTTGCTTTCTACGAATAGGTATTGAATTCCCGGATATGTTTTAATAGTAGTATCCGAAACAATTACACCATTTACGTTAAAGTGTCTTAGTACTTCTGCAACTAACTCGGGGTACTCATCTATAATTATGGGTAATGTTATACCGTTGAGGATTAGCTCATATAGTCCTGCTTGTATGAATTTCTTAATTTCTTCTTTTGTGAAAGTGCTTAAATCATAATCACTTATCCCCCTGAAGGGATAGTTAGATAATCGAGTGGCTACTGAGAAACCATGTAGAGCAACCGCTTTATACTCATAATCCATTACATATTCTGCTAACTCGTATTCTGGAGAAGCTTCTGTACCAATATCGATTATTTTCTCGTTATCAAAGAATAGGAATCCCTTGATAATAGTCTTGCCCGTCAATATATAGGTATTATTAATTAATGTTCTATAGCCTTCACTACTCATGGATATATACACCCTTGAGAATAAGTTGCCAGTATTCTGTTAAATAGTTTTCAGATAAAGGAATTCTCATCATCGCAGTTGCTCTGGCCGGGGAGTACTCTTCATCGATATGGGTTTTTTATCTAAACAATTTAATATTTTTAATTTAGATATTATTGTATGTAGCTGGTACTAACTATTCTTACTGGGTGTAGTACATGTATGGTTGGTGGGGTAAGGTTTTAAGAATAGACTTGTCTCGTAGAAAAATAGTTGTTCAACAATTAGATCCCAGTATATATGTGAACTATATTGGTGGGCGTGGATTAGCTGTTAAGCTCTTGTGGGACGAGCTGGTTCCAGGGATTGATCCGTTGTCTCCATATAATAAGCTAATAATTGCAGGAGGTCCTCTAAGTGGATTACCTTTGCCTAGTAGTGGAAAACTTGTTGTTGCCTCCAAGAGCCCCCTCACACTAGGTTATG
>JAMOPC010000488.1 GCA_027064845.1 Desulfurococcales archaeon
CCAAACAATGTAATTTCCCAACAAAGTTCACCTAACTACTTCTTAATCATAGCCACTATTGCTTTAATCCTACTAACTATTTATCTAGACGTCAAACATTTTCATCGCGAAGAATAAGGTAGTTCTTCCTTACAGCTCCTTTACGTATCATAGTTAGAGCTTTTGATGCAAGAGATAAAGCTTTACGGGGTACTCTTGATATACCAATACCGATCTTTAAGTAATATGGAAGATTTTCCAAGAACCTATCAATTTTTTCCTCAGGAAGTATAACTAACATATTGTCTCCGCCAAGATATGTTGATATACCTCCTAGTTGAAAAGCATATTTCGATATATTGTAATATAAGGACTGGATCTTAAGATATGATTCGAAAACACTAGTCATCTCTGTATACGATGTTATATCGTTGAAATCAATATGTACTATCACGTTATTATCTTCATCTCCTTCAAAAAACACGAGTTTACCAGGCTTCTCTCTTATTACATGCGAAGCAATTAATTGAGCAATAGCTGGGTACTTATGTACTAAAGAAACCATTTTAATACCATAAGGAGCTACTGAGTCTACTTCCATCAATATTTCATAATGTGTTTTTTCATCAATACCGTTGCTCAATGCTATGAAATAGTCATATCTTAGTGGGAAAGCAAAACCGTTCTTCTTAGAAAACAATAATTGGATCAAGTCATACATTTTGGCTTGTTTGCTTTGAATAATCCACTCTCTATCATATCCAAGCTCTTCTGTCCATTCACGATACCTTAATAATTTAAGCAGGGTTATTCTAGGCACATTTAATCCCTTTCATCTTCTTGCGAAAAATAATTATTGGGAAGGGATTGGGTTATTCAATAAACACTGTTTCCCCTGAATAGGTTTTTTGCTCCAGCGATTTAGTCCTATTAATCATCTTGGCTACTGCTTCAACAGCTCTCCTGGCATAGTCTTCAACTCTTTCTAATGCCTGCATACGAGTAGCGCCAGGGCCTATAATGCCTAATCCCACGGGTTTACCATACTGGATCATTAGATCCATTAGTTTGCGTGCTGTCTGACTAGCGACGAGTTCATCGTGTTTTGTTTGACCCTTAATAACTGCTCCAAGCACTACTACTCCATCGACTTCTGGTTTGTTCAATAGTTTAGCTACGGCAAATGGTATCTCGTATGTACCAGGTACTTTGAATACATATGCCACTTTTAGTCCCAGGAACTTGGCATGATTAAGAGCTTTTTGTAGCATTAAATAAGTTATATCATAGTTAAACTCTGCCACAACTATACTTATCTGAGCCATTTCTTACACCCTATTCACTCCTCTACAAGAGGGCCAGCATCTGGCCGGCCTTGTCTAAGACCCTTACCTGCATATTGTGTTAATGCTTCTCTACCATATTTTACTAGTCTTACTAGGTTTAAAGCATGTTTCCTAGCACGGTCAATTGCTATTTGGTAGAGTTCCTCGGGATCGCTGGATTCGTCTTCGTGAACAGTAACGTCTATTACGTGTTTACCAGTCATTATTTGAAGCATTATTAAACCAATACTCATTGCTAAATAACTATATTTATCAACAGCTCCAGGCCCCACCCAGCCAAGTGTTATTACTGCATCACATCCCTCGTTGATCAACAAGTTTCTAGCTGCAACGGGGATGTCTTTAATCCCTGGAACAGTGTAGCGTATTATAACTGCTTCGGGAAGCTCTGACTCTATGACTTCTATCGCGTACTTAGCCATGTCGACTCTGGAGAAAGTAGTATCAACAACTCCTATCTTAATCATTAAGATACCCTCTTTTCTCAGCTTCAGCTACAATATCTACACCGTCTATAAAGAACAAATTGTTCCTGGTAGCGAATCGTTTAGCGTCTTCGTATGGTAGACTATATCCTTCATCAAGCATTTCAGCGATAACGATTGCTGGCGTCAACCCTGTTATTAGTGATAAAGCAACGGTGAGCTCAGTGTGTCCGCGGCGATTACTTAATCCTCTAGATGTTAGTACTGGTACGTGCCCCGGGGCATAGAATTCCTTTAAGAACTTGTCCTTAGCTTCGCTTAAATATCCCTTGTAAATCAGTGTTGCTATTTCAGCTAATGACTTTAATGTGAGGGCTTTATCAGAATCACTAATACCCGTCTTAGTACCTACATGGTTTAACCATATATTGAATGCTGGCGGATCACCGTATCTTGGTCTACGAGTAGCGAGTTCTCTTATACTTGGGTGCTTGAGGAACAAGTCTTGTAGGAATGGTAGGTTAAGTGCTTCTCTAAATAATCTCCCTGAGACAAAGCATATTTGTCCACCAGCATTTTTCCTCATATATGTTATCTTAGGTGCATCAATAACTGGTGCATAAAACACCATATCTGTCTCTGCTTCTCTTTCGATACTATCAAATATTAGTACTGGTTTACCGCTTAGAAGAGCTTCTCTCACTTTTAACCAGTCAACCAATACTCATTCACCACTCTGATTCTTGCATAGAAAATATAACTCTTACTAGTATAAATAGGTTTGAAACAAATATATAGTGAGTGGCGATGAGGAATCCTAGTCCAGTCAGAGCTGTGAAGAAGGGATCTCCGGCACCGAGCCTTAAAATAAATACTTACCACTTATTCCTAGGAGAAGACTTAGAAGATCTAGGTAAAAGCCATATTATAATAGAAAACGGTATAATCACAGAAATAAGCAGAGGATGGTTATCAGAACCAGATATAGTGACTGGATACGTTCTCCCTCTACCAGTTAATGCACACATACATTTAAACGATTATAGAGTGCCAGAAAGCTGTGTAGGATATAGTCTTTCAAACTACGTTAGTTCAAAAGGATTAAAACACCCCTTGATCCAATTATTCAAAGAACCATTAATACCAGAAGACCTATTAGAAACGCTTATTCAATACAGGATCATTGTTGATTTCCAAGAGCATAATTGGAGATGCATAGAAATAAAAGAAGCCCTCGAAGAATATGGGATAGAATATGTTGGATTATCAAGACCCAAGCAATGGGATGAACCACTAGAACCAATAGCAGAGAAATGCGGGGGCATAGGCATATCTAATCCAACAAAAGTGCCATCCTGGAAGAAAGCTGAGCTTAGTATAATCTCCAAGAAGTACCCTGTTGCAGCACATGTATCCGAAACTAAGAAAATGGAGGAAACCGGCGGTTTACACTATTTATTAAATGATAAGATAAGGCTTTGGCATATTGTACACGGTATTTTCCTAGAGGATTGGGAACTAAGACTATTAGCTGATGAAAATATTCCAATCGTTGTATGTCCTAGGAGTAATCTCTTCTTCATAGGCAGAATTCTTGATTTAAGAAAAGCGCTGAAATACAACATAGATGTAGCACTGGGAACAGATAATGCTGGATGCTTCCATCCAGATATATTTGCTGAAGCACACCTAGTTTATACATTGTTTAAAGAAATAAATCCACGCATTATCTTAAAAATATTATTTATAAATGGGTATAAAGCAATAAATACGAAGCCAGCATTGATCAAAGAAGGTGAACCAGCTTATCTAATGGCGTTAGATCTTGGACTAGCTAATCAGAGATCATTTAATCCATACGCATCAGTGATTAGTCGTGGATTATGGGCTAGAGAAAAAATTATTGTTAAAAAATCCAATGTATTTTATATAATTAAAAGACTTTAACAAACTCGTTGAAGTGAGGAGTCATGAGCTTAAGGCTCGATCCATGGGGTCATTTCGCAATAGAAGAATATAGTAAATTGTTTGAACAATTTGGGATCTCCCCTATAGATGATCTTGTGGAAAAACTTCCACAAGACCATTATATGTTCAGGAGAAAAATAGTTTTCGGCCATAGAGATTTTGATAAATGGTTATCTATGCTTAAGAAAGGCGAGAAAGTAGCTGTTTTAACAGGGTTCATGCCAAGTGGTCACACACATTTAGGGCATTTGATACTAATAGAAGAGCTAAGATATCTGCAAAGCATAGGAGCACATGTTAAAATGGCTGTAGCCGATGCAGAAGCATATGTTGTTAGAAGACTCCCTCGTAGTAAAACAATAGAATATGGACTGGAATATATCGCCCATGCTATTGCATGGGGCCTCGATCCCGAGAAAACAGAGTTTTATTTCCAGACAGCCCAAGAAAGGGAATATTATAGATTAATACAGATGTTCTCTAGAAAAATAACAATGGCTGAAATGGAAGCTATTTACGGAGATATAAGCCCCGCTAAAATAATAGCTTCTCTAACACAAGCATCAGATATTCTTCACCTACAACTAGATAAGTATGGTGGCTATAAATACGTGCTCGTACCAGTTGGCGCTGACCAAGACCCCCATTTAAGACTCACAAGAGATATAGCTGACAGATTTAAGCATGAACTAGGATTGCTGAGACCATCATCAGTTTATCACAAATATATTAAAGGCCTTGATGGAAAGAAGATGAGTAGCTCGAAACCAGATTATGCAATATTTCTATTAGATGATGAACAAGTGATTAGAAAGAAAATAATGAATGCATTAACAGGTGGTAGGCCAACGGCTGAGGAACAAAGGAAACTTGGAGGAGATCCTAGTAAATGTACTATTTATGAGCTTTACATGTACCTCTTATATCGTGATGACAAAGAACTCTTGGAATTATACAATAATTGTAGAAATGGCCAGATACTTTGTGGACAGTGTAAGAGGAGAGCATATGAGTTGTTAATAGAAATAATAAGGGATCATAGAGAAAAATTTGAATCAGTTTACGATCCGAAATACCTTAGACAATATGTTGAGATCCCAGATTTTTAAACTCTACTCACTAAATAATTTTCTATCCTTAAGATATCTCTTCAAGAAACCTTCTTGTCGATTCAACGGGGTCTTCAGCTTTAGTGATAGCGCTTCCAACAATGATTATGTCTGCACCTGCTTCTACTAATGGTTTTGCCCTACCATGCTTGATTCCGCCGGCGACAGCTAGTTTTGCTTTCAGTACCTTTTTCAGCTCAATTATTTCATCTATTAATTGATCGATGGTTAATCCTCTTTTTTTCTGAACATCTATGCCTACATGATACAGTATTATATCTACACCAAGTTTATCGATCTCTATAGCGCGTTCAACAGGGTTGGGGTGATTAATAAGATCAACTATTACCAAACCATTCATTTTCCTCGCTTGCTCAAGTCCAGCTCTTATTGTCTCATCGCTAGCGAGGGATAAGATGGAGAAAGCATTAGCACCAGCTCCAAGAACTATTTCAGCCTCATAATCACCTGTATCCATTGTTTTTGTATCTGCTACTAAGAAGCAACCCGTAGCTTTCTTGAGAGAATCTATCCCTATAATCCCCCATGATTTTATAAGAGGAGTGCCAGCCTCAATCCAGATGTTCTCACATCCTAGTTCTGAAACTATGCTTGAAGCAATCCGAATAGCTGTTATCAAGTCGTGAGTATCTAAAGCAATCTGGAGTATTGCCAATACACAAATCACCGTATAAGGATTATCTCTAACGAATTATAAATTAGTGTTCTGAAAATAATAGTGTTTTAAGAAATCCATATGGTTGAAAACATGGATAATGCGAGTAAGATTAAGGAAGAGAAGCAAAGAATAAGGAAAATGATCTGGGACTTGATGGAAAAGTACGATATAGCTAGGTTTCCCAGGCCAGTTCATGGAAGAATACCTAATTTTGTAGGAGCTGAACTTGCAGCAGAGAGAATTATTAGCCTAGATATATGGGTTAACGCAAATGTTGTTAAGGCAAATCCCGACAGTCC
>JAMOPC010000489.1 GCA_027064845.1 Desulfurococcales archaeon
TCCGAGAGGCCTCGCAGCCGCCCCAAGCTGGGATCGGGCCGCTTCCTCTTCTACTAATCTCAACAAATGGATATGTAACTTTATTCCAATATAACCCATTATTTACTGCGTAGAGATGTAATAGACTGATCTAATGAAATATTCTTTTAGAGGCGTACATAACATAATTTCTATTATTAGGTGTTTACGTCTTGGTTAGGAGAGATTTTGTGCTTTCGTCTATAATTTTATTTATACTTTTGTCGAGTGGTATTACGATGCACCACAGTAGTTATACTGTTCCTTTGCCCAACAAGAATTTATTGAAAACCTTTTTAGAAAATCAGTATGTTGCTGAAGTAGGGTTGTTAAAGGCGGCTAGGTTTACTTATCCTGAGAATACTACAATTTATGTAGCTAATGATAATGTTTTAGCAGCTAGAGCCTTAGCTGTTCTGGGTTCTCCTCTCGCTTTACATGTTCTATACGTGTTGAACCATAATTTTAGTAGTGGATGGAATTGCAAAGTAGATGTTCTCTTGGGCAAAAATATTCCTGATAAGTTCTATGCATCTTATAATGAATATGTTGGGAAAATTAATGATTATACAATATTCTATGAGAAGATGAATAAAACAATACTTATCAACGATTGGTATAATTATGCTGATTTACTCGTATATTATGCACTAAATAAATTGTTAATGGATTCTAGATTCGATGCTGAAAGAGCTTTTCTTAATTTAACTAAAATGTGGGATGGTTATGGTTTCAAAGATAATTATTCAAAGGAGCATGGAGTCTATGAAACGTATAAATGCGCTCTCTACATTTACCTCTATAGAGCATTAAATGTTGCTGGATCCAAGTTAGTTAGTAATTATAAAAATATATATGATAAATGCTTGAAAATCATAACTAAGGCTCAAGACCCAGTCTTTGGTGGTATTTATACAAACTATAAAGTTGTTAACAATAAGGTAATTATCCTAAAGGGAAATGGATATGATATGAATACTGAGACTACAAGCATAGTTGTTCTCGCAATCTATAGTAATTATCCGGAAATAATAGGTTCAAGAGGCTGTTAACGAGTCTTTTTTCATAGCTCTTTTAATGAATAGTATTGTGAATACTAATAATATAACTATGACAACATAGCCTAGAATAAAGAGTATGTAAAGAGAGTTAGTATCTGTTCCAACGCCAAAACATATTGGTATAAAAAATATCACTATACAACCAGCTGCTCCACCATGTATGTTTGAACCACTTAAACCACTCATTATACCATACATTACTGCCGAGAAGATTATGAGAATTCCTATAAATATAAGCACGTAGCCGATAATAAACCATGAAAACTCTCGCTCCATGCTTATGACCACCCCTTCAACCCTATTATGTATGTTATAAGCACAATAACTGTGAGAATAATGGCTAGTATAAGCATTAATGTTGAAATGTTCTTAGAAGAACCAAATACTATCGGGACTGGGCCTATGATTATAACACCTCCAGCTTCAACATTCCCTTCTTTTCTCGAACTTGAAAACATTCCAATAAATAAGATTAAGAAACCAATAAATATAATCACCATACCGATAACAACGCCATAAAATAAATAATCAGGTAGAAAGATACTGGTTTGGTTCACCAAGTATTTTCACCCATAACTATTTACGTGGATCAAACCATATTATTCTTTACAGAGGGTGAATATCGTGCTTCCCTATACAGTTCTAAGAACTAAGATCATAGAAATTAATGGGAAAAAGATAGTGGGGTTCGAAATAGATCTTCCAAACGCTCCACCCTTAATAATTCTTAGAGGAGACAAGGGATTCATAATGTGTGGATACTTGGATATAAAAGTGGCCGAAAAACTTGGCTTAGTAGCTGCTAGAATAACTGGTGTGAAAAACGTTGAAGAAGCACTTGATAAAACAATTAATGAGGCTACAAGTAAAGCAATAGAGCAAGGAATAAAGCCTGGAATGAAAGTTAGAGAAATACTTAAAATCCTATAACCAAGACTTGGTGAAATCTTTTGGCAAATAAGAAGATCACGGGTATTTCCATGATCCTCTTCTCATTCATCTTATTGTTTACATATACGTTTGGGTTAATCATATACCCAGATCTCAAAATATATGATGTGAAGTTATCAGAACTTCTCATGAAAGGAACTATCTATGTACTAATAGTTGTATTCGCCTGCATTATCGGATACATAGGATACACATATCTAAAAACAACACCACCTAATATAGAGGAAGTTGTTAGGGAGTATAAAGAATATGTTAAGAAATAAGTTCTCTGAGGGAGGTGAAATTAAGTGTATAGGAAAGTAAAAATAATAACAACTATTGGTCCTTCAAGTGGGAATTATGATACAATATATAAACTGATCCAAGAAGGAGTAGATGGTTTTAGGATAAACTTTAGCCATGGAGAACCAAAGCAATGGGATGAATGGATCAAGATGGTTAGAGAAGTATCTACTAAGTTAGAGAAGGAAGTAGCACTAATAGGTGATATCCCAGGACCACAGATACGTATTGGTAACTTACCAGTACAGGAAATAAAGGCCAAGGAGACAGTCAAACTGGTTTTTGGCGAAGAAACAAATGAGATGAAAACAATACCTATTCCGATAAAGAAAGTTTTCGAAATATTAGAGCTTGGCGATACCCTACTAATTGATGATGGAAGAGTTATATTAAGAATAATTGATATAGGCGAGAAAGAAGCTGAAGCTATTGTATTAAATGATGCAACTCTTTACCCTAGAAAAACACTCGTAGTATTCGGAAAAGAAGTAGACTTACCAGTGATCACTGCTAAAGACATAGAGTTACTGAAATACTCGGTCTCTAGGGACTTAACGTTTATAGCTATAAGTTTCGTCAGGAGACAAAATGATGTCTTAATAGTGAAGGATCTATTGAATAGATTGGGTGGTAAGATCAATATTATATCAAAAATAGAGACGAGATCAGCTGTGCGTAACCTAAAAGAGATCATAGAAGTATCAGATGCAATTATTATAGCACGCGGAGATCTAGGCATGCATTTCAGCTTAGAAGAAATACCTAGAATACAACGTAAAATAGCTAGGGAATCAATTATGCTTGGAAAACCAAGTATCGTAGCAACACAGCTTCTTGAATCAATGATTAATTATCCAAGACCTAGTAGGAGCGAAGTAGTAGATGTAGTGAACGCAGTATATGATCTTGTGGATGCACTACTATTAACAGATGAAACCGCTATTGGGAAATACCCTGTTGAAGCTGTCAAGTGGTTAAAAAGAATAATTGCTTCAGCAGAATCAACAATTATAATGGATCAAGTAATGAAGATCAGGGAGAAAACAAAACTTGAGACATTAAGGGAAAAATACGCTATTGGCTTAATACTTCTCGCTGAGAAAATAAACTGTAAAGTACTCATATTTACAAAAACATCAACGATCCCACCATTAATATCTAGGTTCAGGCCCCAAGTACCTGTCTATGTTGGGACTATTAACAAGAAAATAGCCGAAAAACTAGCAATATACTATGGTATAAAACCATATACTCTATCACAAGTACCTCCGGATAAAACAATAGATTATGACCAAGGAGTAAGGCTACTATACAACTACTTAAAGAACAGAGAAGAAATCACATATGGAGAAATAATAGCCGAAGCCTATGGTAGGAGAGAAACTGAGATACACGAGATAAAAATTAGGCAAGTTATTTGAGAAAAAGAACAATGTATAAGAACGCATTAAAGCCGCCGGCGGGATTTGAACCCGCGACCACCGGCTACCCCGCGACTTCGGTTATTCGAATAATCCGTTACGAGGCCGGCGCTCTACCGAGCTGAGCTACGGCGGCTTATCCATAATTCTTCTAGAGAATATAGGGGATAAAAAATTAATTTTTAAGACTTTAAACAATTTATTCTTCAAAAGCCTTGATGCCGTTAAGAGCCATGTCTTTTATTACTTCGTAAGGATTCTTTGCTTTAACAATTGCTGAAGCTACTAATACTCCACTTGTTCCAAGCTTTATGGCTGCATAAACGTCTTCTCCCTTACTAATACCAGCACCCGTCAAGATTATTACTTCGCTATTTACTTTGCGTATCAGCTCAACACTTCTGGTAATAACCTCGGGTTTCGCCTTGCTCACTGGTATACCTGTACCAATAAGCTCTGGTGGTTCAACAGCTACCATATCTGGTTTTAAAACAGCGACAGCAGCACCTGTTTCTGGTACATCTGCACACACAAGAGTTCTTAACCCAAGTTCTTTTGCTTTCTTGATTAACCAATTTATATCAGCTAGTTTTAACCTATGTTCACTATGATTCAATAATACACCATGAACACCAGCTTCTTTTAATCCCTCTAACGGTATGAAACCTGTTCTAGCACCTGGTTCAACCGGATCAGCGTGTTGTGCATAAACCTTTATCTCAGTACCCTTTACTACTTCAAGAACTGATTTAATCTCTGTATATGGCGGTATTAATATGATTTCTACGCCTGTCTCCTCCCATACCTTCTTAGCGTCACGTGCAATCCTTAAAGCGTTTTCGCCGAAGCTGTAAGGATAATATGCCTTAAAATTCACAGCTACAATCGGTTTTTCAACCATTTCAACCCACCTTGTTTTATAGGACTATTTTGACCAGACAAGCTAGAGAGGGGATGTAAAAAATTATTGTTGAATGTGATTTAGTTCGGCTTTTATGTTTATTTTTCTTCGCTGCCTGTTAAGAGAGCGCTGTGCCTCTTGATCACGTGTACTTCTTCTACTTTAACAAACCTGTCTTTTAATTTCTCAAGTACTGCTGGCAGTGTTGTATACTCCATTTCTTCTGGTCCTAGACGGTGTGGCATGAATGGGCCGTGTCTTCTCATGTATTCAGCTATTACTTGTGCTAATCTTCTTGTTTCATCAAATGCTACATCGTCGAACAAGTCTACTGGACCGATTAATCTGCCGCGGGATATGTTCCAGCCTAGTGCCATTACGCGTGGTGGTCCATCGAATCTCGTGACCTTAGCGTATCTCTGCGGAACAGGTATTAATGGGCCATGATGGCTTCCACGCATCCAGCCTGCAACAAGATGTGGGAATGAGAATGCCTCGAGTATTTCACCAACAGCTGGTAATCCATGCTGTGCTCTTACAATTGCTACTGGGTCGTCTTTACCGACGTATTTGCCTGCTATGAGGTTTAAGCGCTCAACACTTACGACGGCTGCTTGTAGGTTGTCGGATTTCCTATATACTCTCCTGATAACATATCTGCTGGGTGTGCCTATTAGTGCTAGAATGTCATACATTTCTTCGGGAGAGTTTAGCTTAACGCTCTTACCCTCAAATACATCATATACCTCGAATATGAATCCTTCATGCATTCTAGGGTCAATTACTAGTCCGGCTGTGTTAAATGGATCAGCAAAGATCTTGAACAATGGTAGGTTAAATGCTCCAGGCTCTGTCTTGTCTGCATGAAATGTTATTATTGTCTCGGCCTTTCTCTCAACCATCTCGATCTCAGCTACACCCGGTCCCATACCTCTAACGTTTCCCGAAAACGCGTCGCTTAACAAGTCTTGTCCTGCCGCATATAGTTTTAGTTCTTTTGCAACCTTTGCTGCTGCTTGAAAAGCATTCCATGCTAACTCGTGTATTTCTGGAGCGTCTACACCTTTCTTATGAGTCATTATTAACTGAATATCGTCACCCACATGTGTTACGTAGAAGTCTATTAAGAGACCTTTTTGCTTAGCCTCAGCCAATACTTTTGTAGCTG
>JAMOPC010000490.1 GCA_027064845.1 Desulfurococcales archaeon
TGGACAGATAAAATGATTATCTGCGGTGACAAGGTTTTTCTAAAACCAAGATATTCTCCACTTAAATCATTGCTTAAGATCCTGTTAGAAAGGGAGAAGATCAGTACTTACGTAGACTGTTTATTGTTTAAGATAACTAGTGATCTAGAGCTTGTGATCAAGAAGACTAATTACTATGATTCATTAAAATATGTTGGTAAGAAAGAATCTATACTAACAGCTTCTCTTATGAAATACGCTAGGTTCAGATCATTCCCATTAGGGACAAAGTGTATATGTGACAAAATATTCACTAATTATAAGTGGAGAGAACTCGTTCTATTATCGCCGGTAGATTTACCAAGTAAACCAGGAATATATATTATTAGAATTATAGAGCGTGGAAGGGATCTTAGAGATATTTCTTACAAGCTCATAGAAGATCTAGCTAAGACTAGGTGGGGAGAGCTCATAAAATATGCTTATCTTAGAATAAGGAAACTAGAAAATATTAGTAATTGTCCAGTCATATATATTGATCATAGTGTTAATTTGAGAAACAAGTATAGAGATATAACTCATCTAAAACACTCATTATCTATAGTGTTTCTCGGCATGATTATGCATGGTTGGAGACTTGATTATGGTTTTAAAATAACCAGTAAGAATAAACTCCTTGAGGAATATGAGGAAATACTGAAAAAATATACTGAGATCCATGGTAATGTACCTGCTTTTAATAAGTAATTGATTGCGTGGTTTTGTTTTTAAACAATAATTGTTAATATATTAATTGATAGGTGTTAGTGAATGGGTGATTTATCGGATTATATCATATATAATCTTAGGAAGAGATGGAAGAGAAGAGCTCCTATTTTCGCAACATATGTGTTTAGCTTATCTAATCTTATTCAATTCATAAGCTCATCTATTGAAAAAATACTCTTATTCATGTTATTGACTGGTGTGATAATAATTATTGATGAATGGATAAAAGAAGGCTATTTCTTCGATCCAAGAGACATTGGTGGATTGACTCATGAAACGCTTTTGCTTGTGTTTGTTCCTTTCCTTTTACCACTGGGCTTATATTTGAAAAAGAAGATCGAGAAACTATACAGTGTAAATATAGAATATTATAAGAGATGTGGAAAACTACCTGAGATAAATAAGTCATAGTTTATATTTCTTAATGATTAGTTTTTCCAGTTTATTATTTATAGATATGTAGAGGAGTTCGTTTATAAACGCCCTTGTCTTATTATATGAATTCATTATGTTTTCTGCAACTGTCGAGGACGACACAGTATATATGTCATCACCGTATAGTTCATATAGTTTATAGTAATCTATTCTCTTAGGATCATCTCTTATCTTATTGTTTAAATAAGAAGATGTTACTGCTAAAACCATCTTATTTGGTTCAGTAAATATGCTTATAGTATTCATTGCTGTCTTTGTATATTTTGATACTTCTCTATATGATTCAACAATTTTATTTTCAGAAAGAACATCGATCTTCCTATAAAGGAGTAGTCCAAGTAAATAGCTATCAGATAGCTTTTCTACACTACTTTCTTTCATACCAAGTACTTTTACTAGTTCATCCTTATACATTGTACCATTATGTGCAAACCATAAACTATAGTTTTTCCCAACGTAATGGTACGGGTGTGTATTAAATATATTTAAAGAACCTACCGAGATAGCTCTCGAATGCATCATTATAAGTACTTTATCGCTTTCCTTGATAAAATCTATTAATTTATACATGCCTTCATTATCTATGAAGATCGGATCAATGCTCCTATAGTATATTGATTTGTTTATTTTATTATTTACTATTGAAAAAGCTGCATAACCCCATCCATCCCTATGTGAAGGAGACGATCCAAGCATTACTTTGTATTTATCATACTCGCTTGCTTCAACAAATGCATTAAGAGATTTAAGAATTAGATCATAGTTAGAGCCATAGATCATCATGATCCTGCACATACTGTTCTCACCCGATACTCTTTATTCCTAGCTTGGTAGTTTTCATTCAGATCCGTGACGAGTTGGTACAGTATGTATGTTCTAGATCGATTCATAAAAAGAAGTTTTCAAATGAATAATCATCATGTTTAAGTAATAATTTACAACGTATTTAAAGATATGCTATAATTTATACTTTGAAATTATTATGAAAAAATAATTATTTATAGAGAAATGTTTTTCAGTTCTTTTGAAAGTCTTTTTAGATCTTCTTCTATCCTTTTAATCCTTAGTTCTATTAGTCCAAGTCGATAATCTATATATTGTTTTGCTTCATCATACGTAACTTCTATAGCGAATGGCCCCATGAACCTATACATTTTTCTATTACTATATTTTTCAATCAACTTTTTTGCTTCTTCAAGTGAGGTCTTCTCGGAAAGGAGTATTTCCAATTGTTTCCTTAATTGGTAATATTGTGACAGCTTCTTTATAATTTCTCTATTCAATACTTACTTCACTTCCTTTGATAGCTTCTCTACTTGTGGTAGTATTTCATTAATTCTTCTATTGATTTCTTCTAGTTTCCTTAATAGATCGAGTCTTAGTTTTTCGAGAATACTTATTCTTTCTTCTAGCATCTTACGTGCTTCGTCTGGTGATGCCTCTATGCTTAGTCTGCCTCCTACACCCATGATCACTGTGTCGAGTTTCTCTATTCTTGCTCTTATATAGTTTCCAGCACCTATTGGTAATAGTACTATTTTTCCTTCTCCATGTCTCTTGAGATATTCTAGTGTTTCTATTACCACCGCTAAATCTTGTATTGTACTAGTTATTACATCTATCTGTTCTCTAATGTACTCTGCTTGCCCAATAAGACTTCTAAGCTCATCTTGTAACTGATTAAGTTTTTCGTGATTAATACTTGTTTCTTTATACTCTTTGCGAGCTTCAGCCATGTTTATCACCATTTTATACATAATTAAGGATCTTGAATATAAGTATTTGATAATAATGTAATTATTTCATGTTATTATACATTATACAGAATCAATAATAGTTTATTAAGTATAGTTAAAAAATATGCAATTATGACGAAATTCTATAATTACGATAACTGTTTTTTAATAAAAAGGCTCCTATATATAAGTAAGTATAATTGGTAAAGCTATGGCGACAACTTCTATAAATAGTATCGTTTCTATGATCCATATGTTGTCTATGTAATAGAGACTGATTATATATGGAGAAATATTGGTGAGTCCATGCAATATTATTGCTAATGACAAATATAGTGGAGGCGTTTTATTCCTAATTATGGAATATCCCAGTAACATTGCCATTGCGGTATGGAATATACAAGCTGTATTTCTCTCGAAAGCTCCTGGCAGAAATTCTATCCATGAATATCCATAGATCGAACTTGTAACTAACACATTAATTACATATATTAATATTGCTTCACTAAGCCCCCAGCCTAGACCAAGCGATATTGGTGCTTTAGGGTTTTTAGTTTCTTTCATTATATATCTTAGTGAAAAGAACCTCGTTGTTTCCTCGAATAAGCCTGCCAATAATGATGCTGATATTATTCTAACTATTTTATCGAGAAAATTAATCATCATAAGGATCGGTATTCTGAAAGCCAGAGCTATATACCATCCAGCCATGCCGAATATGTATGAAAACCAAAGCCTACTATCTCTGCCGTTATTTATAATAGAAGCCATTATGACAGGGCCAATCGATATAATTATTGGAAAAACTATTAGGGGATCCATACAAGGTTCCCATAAATCACTCTAGATTACCATGTATTTAAGTAATATGTAGTGTATATAAATTAATGTATCATCTTATCAATACTCAAAGAATTTATTGAATAGGTGAACAGTCCATATGGATAAGCTCGTTATTTATCTTCCATTGATTAAACCTATGACACAGCTAGGAGTTGAAGAAGCCATTTTATTACGGAGGAGTATAAGGAATTATTTAAATAAACCCGTTGAGATTGAGAAGCTTTCATTACTGTTATGGGGTGCTTATGGTTATACATTTCCTCTCAAAGGTTTTAGGGCTTCTCCAAGCGCTGGAGCAACTTTTCCCCTAGAACTATACGTTGTTATAGGATCAAAAGGCGTAATCAATGGAGAAGAATATGTTGAGCCAGGATCCTATAAGTATAGACCAGATACTCATTCTCTTATACTCATTAGGAAGGGAGATCTTAGGAGAGAGCTATACATAGCAGCTTTAGAGCAGGAATGGGTGCTTCAAGCACCTCTAAGCATTATTATAACAGCTGTTTATGAAAGAACAACTAGCTATTATGGTGAGAGAGGAGCCAAACGATATGTTCCTATGGAGGTTGGACATGTAGGACAAAACATATACTTATTAGCTACTAGTCTTGGTCTTGGAACTGTAGCTATTGGTGCTTTCTACGACGAATATGTCTCTAACGTGATTGATGCACCCGAGGATGAAGTACCAATGTATATTATGCCTATAGGGTACCCAGCTACACCAATTAAGAGAAACTTTGATGAAATCAACTCTTTTATAGAATATAATAGGAAAAGGAAGAAAAGAGGATTATTAAACATGTAAAAACAATTTTCCCCTAGTATATTCTACCTTTATCTAGTTCCGCTAATAAGTCGTTTAGATTAATTAAACCTATTCCTGTAAAGTAATCTCCCGCACCATAGCTTATTAAGTACTCTTCTTTACTAAGCTTCCATAAGCCGCATGGGAATACTGTATGGGGTCTATCACCGAAGATCTCGTAATCTTCTTTTGGAGACATTATATAGCGTGGTGTAACCGCCTTTACAACAACATCATTCTTGTTGATTTCTAAATGTATAGCAAATAATCTATAGACCTCTATATCGCTATCAACTCCATGTAACAAAGCAATTATTTCTTTATCATTGAGCCTTATAGGTGGAGTTGACCAACCTATTTTTATCTCATGTTTAGCTGGCTCCATTACAGCAACGCTTTCTCCATGAACAGCTTCTTGTATACCATTAGATCCTTCGTCATACCTAGTGACTTTACTGATCAATGTATAGAATTTATCACCAACTAAGTGTGGTCTATGAAATAATAATAAGTCACTATTAGGACTCGGTCTATAAAGGAAAGCGTCTTTGTCACTAACAAGATTTAGCCTCATGCTATTATCGGGGACATGGACATATTTCTTTTCCCAGAGGTTTTCACCACTAGCTTTCTTTCCTGGTAATTCTTTTCTGAAAGCAGTCATTGGAAATGTTTTTTGTGTAGGTATTTTTGAGTCGAAGTAATATTTTGTTCTACCAGTGTATGTCATAGCTAGTTTTCCATCAAGCATATAGACTCGTGGATCCTCGGTACCCCATATATCGTACCTATTATCTGGTGAAACAACTATTCTTGCCTTATATTTTTTATCTAGCACATCGTTCTCCAAGACATCTACGAGTGGTATTTTTACCTCAGCAATAGCGGATACGTATAAGTAGTATCCTAGAATGACCCTGGGGTAGAGATAGACATAGTTCTCGAAAACAGCTATTGCTGAGTTGAATACAGCTATTGCTTCTTCGCTCGGGATTTTTGAGAAAGCAATGTTTTTCCTAGATATTACAGTTAATCTCTTAATAATATCATTGATCTCGAAAACCCTCATAGAATTAGCTTCTTTGGCCCCAATAGCTTCTTTGAATGATTCAATAGGGGAGGGTATATTGCTCAATTTCGACAACCACTTTATACTCAATGTAAGTATTGATGAGTGAAAGGTATATAAATTATACG
>JAMOPC010000491.1 GCA_027064845.1 Desulfurococcales archaeon
CTGGTTGAAGCTACTAGCAATATCGTATAAAAGGTTATCCTCCATTATTAATATGATTATTCTTGTAGTACAAAGCTGATAATACATTACTCGCTGAGGTAGAAACTCATTCCTGCAGGGATCCCAATTAGAGAAGGTGTTTCTAGAAGACCCAAAGAGAATAGACAAGGTTGCAGAGTATATAGCAAAGCATTTCCGAGAGAATGTCGACGGTAGATTCAAGGCCATGGTTGTAACAACTAGTAGGAGAGCTTGTGTCTTATACAAGAGAGCCTTAGACAAGTACCTACCGCCAGAGTATAGTGAGGTCGTAATGACTTTCCAGAGCCAGGAGAAAGATGAGATTATAGAAGAGTATAAGAGAGAGCTAATGAAGAGATACCATGTAAGAGACCCTAAGGAAGCTGTCCAGAAGATTATAGAAAAGTTCAGGACCGAGGAGAACCCCCGAATACTCATTTTTACAGATATGCTTCTAATAGGCTTTGATGCACCAATACCCCAGACAATGTATCTCGATAAGCCCTTGAAAGGACACAGACTCCTACAAGCTATTGCAAGAGTCAACAGACCCTACCATGGCGTCAAGGAATACGGACTTGTCATAGATTTTTGTCATAGATTTCATAGGAATATTCGATGAGCTTGAAAAAGCATTCGCTATGTACGAGAGAAAAAGACCTTAAGGAAGCAGTATTCGACGTTGAAGACATTCTAGGAAGGTTTAGAACAATACTTCAACGATTACTACAGCCCATTGGTCCAAGACCCAGTATTAAAAGTAAAGAAGAATTATTTAAACACGTAAGAAGCAAGACAGAGAACCTAGCTAAGGACAAAGACCTAGAGAGAAAATTCACTGAGAACTACCGTGTACTTCGTAGATTATACAAGCTCATGGCTTCAAAGCTTATAAGACAGGAACAAGAAGAGTACAGGTGGCTTTCTGATATATACACGTTCTACACGAAGAACTTTGTAGGTACTAGTCCTGAGGAAGAATTAGCAGAGAAGTACTATAAGAAGACAATTAAGGCTATAGGTCGTTCCCTCCTAGTCTTAGAGAGGGAGGCAGAGTTTTCTCCTATCACTATTGACCGTAAGTTCTTCGAAGAATTTATACGAAGTAGAGATATAAGTCAGAAAGAGAAAGCCTCGACTCTTATCATGTGTATATTCAGGTTTAGATTATACGCTCGTAACGACCCTGTCTATGTATCCGAGCCGATAAGATAGAGGCTCTCTTGGAAAAGTGGAGGAGGAAGCTAAAGACTAGTCTCAAACTCTGTGAGGAAGCTAAGAGGCTTTGGGAGCAATTATATGCCTAAAAAGAAGAACAAACAAAACTACAGTTTGGGCATAGAGAATACATTGTCTATAGAACACTAGTTGATGCAGGCTTTATGCAACTACATGCAATTCAAACTACGAGAAAACTCATAGAGAAAATAAAGGACAAGATCAACCTGCCTGGCTGGAAACATAATCCCAAACTAGTTCATGACGCGGAGAGAACCATAGCGATAACTATTCTACGCGAGGGACGAAAAGCAAGTCTTTCAAAAGAAGAAGTAAAGAAACTCATTGATCAGCTAGTCGAGAGAGTGAAAAACATTGTCACAGATCAGCAGAAGTAAGTGGAAAATACAGATAAAATATCATAAGCACACAAGACCCAAACTTGAAATCAGGCCCTGGGGAATATTAGTAGTTCTACCAGAAGGAGCTAATGAGGACTAAGCATATATGATTATAGAAAAACATAAGCAGTGGATCATGACAAAATACTCCAAACTCCTCAAAGCCATCGAGCGATCAAAAAACATCGAACTAGTTGAAAGAAGCGATACAGAATTCACAAACCTAGTGAAAAAACTCGTAGACAAAGCAACAAGGGAGATCCTGGGAATAAATCCGTGCAAAGTAATTATAAGAAAGATGAAAACACGATGGACAAGCTGCAGCCCAAAAGGAACAATCACAATAAATGTCCTAGCAAAATATCTACCAACTCATCTAATTTCATATATTATTTATCACGAGATCTGCCATATAATAGAGGCAAAACATAACAAAGAATTCAGGACATGTACTAAGAAATACTATCCCAATTATAAGATACTAGAGAAAGAATTAATGCTATATGAAATAAAAATAGGCTTATATAGTTTATTCGATGCGAATAAAACAGCTACAACATATCTTATAACTTAAATTAAATATTAAACACTATGGTAATTTTCTTTTTACTCAAAATAATGCATATATGATCCCATAATTTTATATAAGCTTCGAACAATAATTTAATACCTGACTATGAGAATATAATTTAGCATAATAACTTTAAAATTCATAACAAATTAAATAAATGGGAAACATAATGGAATTTCTAAAAAGTATCACAATAAAGAACTATAGAGGTATAAGAAATATTTCATTTAAACCAAAATCACTTAATATTATTATAGGTCCAAATAATACAGGTAAATCTGCCATCTTAGAATCAATAGGTTTATTGCTCTCGTCCCATAAGAGTTTTAGAGACTATAGTGATAGAAATATTCTTGAGTACTTATTAGAAGAAAAAGAATACAATCCTAAATATCTTATAAATATAAACAGCAAATATGCAGAAATTTCTGGTATCATAGGGAATAAAAAAGTAGTTTTAAACATAGAATATTATAATAAAGGATTACCTGAAGATATAAGAGAAAATATTATTCTTGAATACTTTGAAAAAATCGCAAAAAAGATCACTAAAGAATACATAAACGAAACCCAGATATTAGAATATAGAACTTTAAAAAGAATTTTAGATCTATATATCAAACAACTAGCATCAGCGACCAACTTAAATATTGACATTGCAAAACAAGTAAAAGACGAAGTATTAAAGATGTTGAAAAGGAAAAGGTTAAGAATCAAAGAAGCCGAAAACGCTGAAACTCAAATAAATGTTTTGACAAATAATATTAAAAAAAGAATGTTACAAGAACTGTATGATATACCTAAAATTGTTTTAACAATATATAGTGAAGAAAAAGATATCATAGGATTATATTTGTATTTAATGGAGTCTCTTTCAATTTTTGTACCACTACCATTAGAAAGAATAAACAGGCTATCAGTATACTTTAAATACCATAAATACCTTCCTGAAGGAATTCATGAAATAGCATTAGAAAAAGAACAAATGAAATTTATTCCTCCGGTAATATTTAATTTTAGAAAAATTGCTAGGACATCATTTGTTGAGAACCTACATGATATTATTGTATCCAGAGGGAGAATAGATAAAGTTATTACATTGATTAAGGAACAAATACCTTACATAGAGGATATACGAAAGACCGATACAGGATTATTTATATTTACAACGCAATATTCAAAACCTGTCCCGCTCTCTTCAATGGGCGAAGGTTTTATATCACTTCTTAAGATAAGTTTTATTTTGTCACTGATTGACTATGGAATATTTGTATTGGAAGAACCAGAGGTCTTATTACATCCGAAATATATAGACTTAATAAGCGAAGAACTTATCTCTAAGATAAATGATTCACAATTTTTTATCTCAACACATAGTTTGGATCTTCTACAATCAGTTCTAAACATAGCTGAAAAATACGGAAAGCTCGAAGAAATAGCCGTTATCAGGCTACATTACAGGGAAGATATAAATGATGTAGTTCATGAAGTATTAAGCGGTTATGAAGCAAAGGACGAAATTGATGAAATAGGGACTGATCTAAGGATAACATAGCATTCGAGGGTTTTTTATGAATGTTTTTATTCTCGAAGGGAAAAATGATGCAATATTTCTTATGCAATTACTAAATAAGCACTTTAAATTTGAAGATTCTCCGGTTTTCATTGATAAGGGAAATTATAGAAAAGGAATAAATAATTTAAGATGTATACTCTTAAACAAAAGTAAATACAATTTCTATAAAACTAACTATGGTTTTATTATATATGGTGATAATGGAAAACAAAATGTTGTTCAAAAAGTTTTACCAAGGCTTGTACAAGATACGTTTGGGAAAATAAGTGAAGAGTTAAAGTTTCTCATTATTCTTGATCAAAACGGAGAATCTAAGAAAGATATCATGACAAAAATACGTAATAATGTAATTAAAAAATTAGTAAATATTCCTTATGCGAATCTCGAAGAATCTGAAGATAATATACTATATATTTACTCCGAAAAAGATCCTCAATATAGAATAATAGTTCAATTATTGTTTCTTGTTCCCATGAGTTTAGAAGCCCAGCTTCGGAAAAAATGTTTAGAGAAACTCAAAAAAGAAGTAAGTAGATGTCAAAAAGATAAATTGTTGCAAAAAGAACCTCATGAAGCATTAGATGAACTTGCTCAATTAATGGGAATAAATATGGACGAATTAATTAGAAAAAGTGTTATTGAGGGCTGGTTTAATAATGAGACATGGTATATAACCCTATTAGAAAAAATATCGCAAATCTGTAATTTTACGAAAATTAGTAATTAGCTAATCATTAAAATTTGTTATTTTTATCATATTGTATGGTTGTTAGGTAGCTATAACGATTAATACCATTAACTGTTAACACTTTTATATCAACATTTTATAAAGGATCCTTTGATTAATTATAAGCTTGTTTTACTAAAGTGCTATATTGTTTTATTGTAAAGCAATTTGTCTTTATACGCCTTGTAAGTCAGTCTAACAATAGGTGCCATTTTTTGAGTATTTTGGTTTCTATTTTGTCTATTATTTTTTGGAATATTAGTGTTAGGGTTCCTATTGTTATTATTAGTGCTATTACTTGGTCTACTCTTAATGTTGAATAGGCATAGAGCATTAGTGCTCCTAGGCCGTTGCTTAGTGCTAGGTATTCGGTTACGAATCCTAGTCTCCAGCTGTGTCCGGCTTCGTATCTTAGTATGGTTGCTATGTGGGTTATTGAGAGGGGTAGTATTACTTTAAAGTAGAGTTTCCTGCCCCTAAGGCCGTGTAGGATGGTTAGTTCTAGTAGTCTCTTATCGATGTACTTGTATGAGCTGATTAGGGCATAGATTAGTGGGAACGATGTACAGATTATGATTCCTATTATGACTAGCCAATCGTTTAGGCCTATCCAGATCATTAGGAGGGGTATGAAGGCGAAGCTTGGGATGACTACTATGAATGCTACCAGTGGATAGACTATGTCTCGGACTACACGTGAGTATAGGAATAGTGATCCGAGGAGAAACCCTATTAGGACTCCTAGGATGAAGCCTGTAGTGACTCTTGCTAGTGTTACTAGGAGGTTCCATACCAGGTTCTTGTGGAGGATTAGGTCTACGAATCCGAGGAGGACCATGTAGGGGTCTGGGAACAAATACCTGGGAGCAGTTAGGGATAAGAGATACCAAAAGGTGAGGAGGACAGTTAGGGATAGGAGTGTGTGGAGGATTTTAGTCTTCATCCCTTTATCCCTAGATCACTGAGTATCTCGGTATAGATGAATTCATCAAGGTTGATTTCGTGATCAATTGCTCCATACCTTTGTAGGAGCTCTGAATACTCCTCTAAGGCTGCCTTGTTGATCTTGAGCGTATAGTCGAGGTATTTCATCGACTCCTCCATAATATCGCTTGAGGTTGCTAAGTGCTTAGCGACTATTACTGCTGCTTCGTGTGGATGAGACTTTATGAACTCTACGGCTTTATTGATAGCGTATAGGAACTTAGCCACTATCTCTGGGTGCTTTCTCAATAGTTTATCGGTTGCGAA
>JAMOPC010000492.1 GCA_027064845.1 Desulfurococcales archaeon
GCTTCTCAGATAGATCTCTATGAATTAAGAGAAAAGTTCGAGGAAAGACTCAGGAAAATAGATAAACAGGAAAAACATAAGCGGAGCCATGACCGTGTTCTAAAGAAAGGTGCTAGATTCATATATAGAAAATACGCTAAGCCTCTCAGACTTGTCTGTAGTTCAGATAGGAATATTGATCATGGACTGAGACAAGATCTATTTTGCGATCATAATTCACAAGTCATTTTAGTAGCTGAAGCCAAAACAAGTACTAAATCTAAAGAGGCACCGGTTCAATTAAAAACATATATTGAAGAGCTGAAGAAAAAGGGATATTTTGATCGTAAATATTATGCTTTCTTGATATTCGGGAAACATGATTCTATAGAGTTGAGCCACATAGTTGAGACGTTAAAGTTAACGAATATTACACAGATTGCTGATCGTGTGGAAATAATTATTGTTGAAAAAGAACCCCCAATTATACGTAGAGTAAAGTGATTATACATAATACTAATATAATGGTTTGTACTAAGAATATAACAATGTATTGATATGTGTTGTGTTGCGTAATGGGTGGTGGTCGTAGGCTTCTTCCTCCGCCTCCTCCTGAGTTGTTAGGTAGTTCTACTGATTCTAGTATTCCTGAAGGGTTTAGTGAGCCTAGTAATAAGGGAGTTGTTGCTCCAAGGATTAGTGCTGGTTTCTCGTTGCCTCCTGATGCCTTGGTGTATTTGTTTCCAGAGTTTTTTGCTAGTAGGTGTATGATTGGTGGGTTTAAGTCTCCGTATTCTGGTGCTAGGGTTTCTCATAGTAGTCTCTATAAGGCATTAGTGTCTGTATCTGTAGCTTATATGGTTTATTCACGGATAGCTTCTCCTAGGCTTGTAAGCGTTGGCAGGATCTTTAAGCATAACGAGGTCGAGCTTGTTAGGAGGGCTAGGAGTATTCCTAATTCACAACCATTACTAGCTTCTTCCTTAAGAGGTGTTAAGATAGGAAATTCTATTAGGCTCATCGAGCTCATTGGCCGAGTCATTGGTGGATTAACCGAGAGCCCTGATAAAAAGTATATCGAGGAGGTTGGCTCAATTAAGGTCGAGTCACGCATTAATCATAGGGATCGGGGAGTTGTCGCTAGGTATAGGGGTGAAGCAGAGAAACTCTACAATCTATGGATGAGACAGAAGCAATCCGACCCACTCCTATACCGTATAGTTAAGAATGATGCTGATAGAGCATATAAGAAATACAGGTACGTGGAGACAGAATACTAGAAACCCCTCATAATAAGCAATGAAACCTAACAACATCATACACAAAGCCATACAACACATAGATGAGGCTGGAGTAGTAGGTATAATACTCTATGGATCATATGGCTTAGGCAAGGCAGATAATCTAAGTGATATAGACATAGCGGTGATCACAGAATACGGAAAAGAATACTTCGAATACATCGAATCTGGAGACCATGACTTAGACATAGCCTATATTCCGAAACAGATATTCGAAAAGGTACTAGAAGAAACAAATAATAGATCGAATCATAGCTTATGGCTAACCCATAGTTTCTACCTAAGAATACTAGCTACTGGGAGAATCATATATGATCCTCACAGCGTGATCAAGGAATACAAAGAAGCCATTAAACAATGGAAATGGACCCAACAAGACATAGAGAATGCTAAAGAACACCTCCGAGAAACAATAGAATATGCATTAGAAGAATACGAATCCAACAACATATTAGAATACATTATCCTATTAGGGGATACAATCAATATCTATATAATCACTAAAGAGATGAAAAACGAGGAAATACCGAGTCCTCAGCCAAAAGACCTATATGATACAGCGAATAAATATGGATTACTAAAACAGTTCATTACAATACACAAACTACGACACATAGACGAAGAAATAATACAGAATACAATCAGGCTTCTAGATGAGAGAAAAGACCCTTACATGAGGAGAAACTTGAAGAACATAAAGAGACTATTATTGAGAAAGGAACTATCTAAGGCAATACTTATAACTAGAAAGCTTTTCCTAGGAATAATTGATCAAAGAATGCGTATTATCTCCAACCCATATAATCCGGACCTAAAGATCAAAATACTGAATAATATTAATGCTCATGAAAGAGTATTCCTTGAGAAACTATATTGTCTGAACCCCTCTCTCAAATAGTTTTAATGGGTGATTACCAGGCTTTGAGCAATTCAAATAAATCTGGAATCATCCATGGTTGTTGCAAACCAGTAGACTATGTATTGGAATACGTGATTGACCCATTCAAGGAAAAGCTCTTGGGAAAAGCTGAAATAACAGTGAAGAATACCTGCCCTCATAGCATTAATGAGATCAGCTTATTGTTGAATAAAGGATTAAGAATCACTAGCTCTAATCACGAGTACTCTCAGAACCCATACACTATAACAGTTCCCTCAATGGATAAGAAGGGAATAATAGTTAACCACATAGTTATCAAACTACCCAGAGCCCTCTATCCTAATAATGTGGCTAGGATAATTGTTGTTTTTGAGGGGAGAATAGAGGGTTATCAAGATGTTTTCCCCTATATCAAGGATCGTATAGATAAGGACTATATATTGATAAGACCAGACGCTTTCTCATACCCCATAGTCTCTGATCCCGATTTTAACCAGTTAATTGCGAATCTGCCTAGACAGAGATTCACTTATAAATTGACAGCAAAGATTCCATATGGATACGTAGCTGCTACTCTGGGAGAACTAGTCTCTAAGAAAACCGATGATGGTTACACCGTCTATGTTTTTAAGGAAGGGTCCAGGATTGGAGAATAGATCTGGCTATTTCGCGTTTCGAAACAATAATCGATCAAGAAAACAATATTATTGCCTACGTGTTTCCCGAAGACAAGGAACACGGCGATAGAATCCTTCACGAGATAAAACGTGTTCTCAAACTATATACAAAACTACTCGGCAACCCACCTATTTGGAAGGGATACACAGTTATCGAGATACCGAATGACTGGGGTGGTCAAGCATGTATGACTGGCGCATTACTCCCAGCGAGTAGTATTAGGGATTCAGGGAAAATATCTGGTTTATACCATGAAATAGCCCATTTATGGAATGTTATATCAGGGGAAGAACCACCTAGTAGATTCCTAGACGAAGGCCTTGCATCATTCCTCCAATTGGTTGCTGAAGAAAAGCTTCTTAACAGGGATCTCGGGAAAAGAATAGATGAGCTACGACAAAAATTCCTAGATATGACTAGAAAACACCCCAGCCTAGGAGAAATAAGTGTTAAAGAATATGGTAGATACGGGTTAACGGAGGCCTCATACCTTATAGGACCCATAATCCTCTATATTGCCAAAGATCTTCTTAGAGAAAACTGTTTATGGAACGCATTGAGAACATTTATCGAGGAATACTCTGAGAAACCAGCTAAGCTAGAAGACCTAGTATACATGTTCGAGAAAACATGTGGCTCCAAAACAGGCAGGCTCCTAGAAAAACTATTATTCACCAATAAGCTTGTAAAACTATTATGTGAAAAGAATTCTATTCAAGAGATCTTAAGAGAGCTTAGATCATCTATGAGTTCTACACTGGGATAAATAATAAGAGCAACCAAGCAATAGTCACCAATACGTAGACCACAAAGTATTTCCTTAAGAGACTGGACCTTGATAGTAAGAGGTAGGAATACTTTTGATAAATAAGTAGCTCTAATAAACGGGCTTTCGGAAACAGCTTTTTCAATATAACAATACCTATAAACAACGACACAAGCCCTATCACGAATATCATGAGTGATATACTCAGATCCGGGACATAGTAGATCGTATTCCCCAGTAACTCTATCTTAGCAGGGATACCGATCAAGGAGAGTATTGTCTTCAAACCACCCACAACACCAAAAGCCAATCCAGAATATACAAGTAGATTACCGCTAACGAATCTCCTCTGATCAATTCTTTCAAGGAACCCCTCAATAGTATCAACTATGCTTGGAGACTCATATGCTTCTTCACGCATAATCCCTACAACCCTTAAACCCTTCGAGGTCAACGCATATTTTCCATCGGAAAGCTGCTTAATAAGACCAGCATCTACTAGTTTCTTCAAATGATACGAGAACCTACCACTCTCACCAATATTGAAACCAGCAACCCTCATAAGCTCAGAGTAACCAGCTGAACCACTATCATAGAGATACTCCACAATCCTTTTCCGATACTCATTAGACAAAGCCCTAAGTACCCTTTCATCAACACCCATAACCCAACACCACGACAAAGAATAGAAACATTCACTGTTAAACATACTTGTCAAGAAAAATAGACAAAATAATCATAATAGTTTACTTGTCTAAATATATTTAGAATTTTAATTTTAATTAATATTCATAGGTACAAAGCCTTGAAGAGAATTGTTTCTAGGAATCATGGGGCAAAGAAAAAGGACATTATCATAGCTGTCTTGATTAATGAGAAGCTCAGAAGGAAGTCTCCAAAGAATTGGGATTCAATAAAAGTTATCAGGGCTTGGAGAAATAGATTATAGATCTACGAATTAAAATTCATTCGTGTTTCTAGGTAATTATTATTAGGATATTATTAGGAAATGTATACATAGACTATTATGGAGGCGTATACTTTTGAGCAGTGTTTTAAGTATACGTATTCCTCGGAAACTCAAAGAAGAAATGGATAAGTTGAAAGGCGTAGTTGATTGGAAGAAAGAAATAACTCAGTTTATTGAACAACGCATTAAGTATTATAAGAAACGCATTGTCTTAGAAGAAATAGAGAGAGAGCTTGAAAAACACCCAGTATTGCCAAGAGGATCTGGAGTTAGGAGTGTGAGAGAAGATCGTGATCGTAATTGATGCTTCGTCCCTCACAAAATATGTTCTTAGAGAAAAGAACTGGGAAGAAATCAAAGAATATCTCTTGTACAATGATGTAGTTAGTATTGATTTAGTGATCAAAGAAGTTTTAAATGCTATATGGAAGCATTACTCTCTACTAAAACTGATATCTCTTGAAACAGCCTATGCTAAGAAAAACATTCTATTAAAAATAACTAATGAAGGAATTATTGAAATTGAATCACAGGATAAATACCTGGATCTCGCATTTGAGCTTGCATTGGAAAATAAAATAACAATATATGATGCTCTTTATATAGCGCAAGCCATTAAGAAACATGCAGAGCTATTAACAAGTGATGAAAAACAAGCAAAAATAGCAAAAAGTATTAATATAAACACAATCTTCGTGCCGTAAACTAGCTACTTTATCCATCCTAATTGTTTGAGTGTGTTTACGAATTGTTGGAAGTTCTTAGGAGATAAGATCACGTATGTTCCATCTTTTAGCTTTATGACTACTGCTTGTTTATTGTTTGTGATTGCTAGGAATGCTTTGGACCCGTTGGCGAGTTTGAACCATCCTAGGTTTAGGCCTGGTAGTCCTGTGCCGAAAGTTCTTATTTTGGGTCTTAGTTCTGGGTGTTTGCTTAGATCTACAACATAGATGTTTTCAACGTCTTCTTTCCTGACAGTGATCTTGTAGGAGAACAGTGAGGATGCCTTGATAGTGTGTTCATTAACTCTTATACTGAACGTGAGTATCGGAATAAATATGATTAGTGTAACAACGATCAGTATGATCAGAATAATCAACAATACTATCCAGGCAGACAAGGGAATAGACAAGTGGAAAAC
>JAMOPC010000493.1 GCA_027064845.1 Desulfurococcales archaeon
AGTCTACTGATGAACCAGAATATCTTGTCTTAATGGATCCATTAGATGGTAGCTTGAACTATACCTTGGGAATACCAAATGTAGCGGTTTCAATTGTTTTCTATAAGCCAAGTACTAATAATATCTCAGACCCTATTGCTGGTGCTGTCTCTAACGTCTTTCTTAGAGAAACTTATTCGTTTGACGAAGAAAATGTCTATATCAATAAGGTAAAGGTCGAAAAATACGTTTCTAGGAAAAGCGGTATAGCTGTAATATATACTAATAATGTTGATACATTCAGGAAAACATACTTGTTTATGAAGAAGTATTTCGGAGGAGATGTTAGACTCAGGGTCTTAGGATCAGCTGCTCTGGAGTCCGTATATGCTGCTCTGGGTAGGATTGATTTATTTCTTCATAATACGGGAAGGCTCCGCAACCTAGATGTTGCTGGTGGAATAGCTATTGCTAAGAGGCTGGGGATAAAGTTCTTCAATATTAGGGGAGAATCAGTAAATACGAGAATAGATAGAATAGAGTTTCTAGAATCGCTTGTTATAGGTAAGCCTGGTTCTGAAAAAATTGTAGAGTTCTTTAAGTGATGAATACTCTCTTTAGGTCCTTACTGAGTACTTTTAACCCTTTCTTAGTGACAAGAACATCTTCTTCTATTCTTACTCCGTATTTTCCAGCGAAGTAAACGCCAGGTTCTACTGTGAAAACCATACCAGGCTCAAGCACTGTTTCAGAACCTGTCCTTATATATGGTGGTTCATGTACAAGTATTCCAAACCCATGTCCTAGTCCATGTATGAATTTTTCGCTTAATCCGTATTTCTCCAGAGTTTTTATAGCTATTTCAGCTAATTCGCTTGCTTTCATTCCTGGTTGTCCAGCATCAATCACATTATCTATTGCTTCATTGACTGCTTCTATGGCTCTTAGTTCTTCTTTATTCTTCCTACCCCATATGATCATTCTTGTTAAATCACTACACCTACCACCATATTTTACTCCTACATCAACGAGAACTAGGTTTCTCTTACCGAGCCTGTTACTTGTTGGTAAGTGGTGAGGATAACTATTATTTGGCTTAAAGAGTATGAGTGGTGGAAAAGCATATTCATCGACACCTGCTCTCCTAACTCTGAACTCGAAGAATCCGGATAGCTCTGTTTCTGTGACGGTCTCTGATAAGTTGTTCACCATTTCAAGTATTCCTTTTGAAGTAATAGTTATTGCTTTCTTAATGTTTTCTATTTCCCAGTCTTCTTTGATCATTCTGTACTTGCTTATATGCTTGGAAACATCAATTATTTTATCGCCTATAACTGATAAGACATGACTTGTCAGTGGAGATGTGTATTCCTTGTCGTATCCGATCTTTTCTTCTTTGCCGAGTGAGGATATTATTTCTTTGAATGACTTATCAACAACCAAGGCATCGGATGGTTTTAGTGTTTTTGATACTGCGTATACTTTGACATTTGTTTTTTCTAGATTGTCTCTAAACCTATAGTATTCTAATAATGGTACGTAGAGCTTGGGTTCTCCCTTTTTCTCATAATATAGTAGTAGAGGTGAATCAGCTATTGTCCTAACGCCTAAGAAGTACTCTATATTGTCTGGAGCGGTGAGGATTATGCTGGATATTTTTTCTTCTTCCATGATGGTTTCGAGTTTTTCTAGTTGAAGCTTCAAAATATATGCGCCCCTCCTCGGAATGTGTTAATGGTCAAAAATAATAATCCCGTAAATTATTAATATGTTTGACAATTTTCTGTATAGATAATTCTAAAGGGAAGTGATGATGCATGAATAGCAATGAGAAAAGTGTCGAGGAAAGAGGGTTTATGTGTAAGAAGGATGGTAAGCCCATGTATTTTGTTGAAGAAACAGAGAAGATGAGTAATGGTCAGAGGAGATCAGTGTTTTATTATAGGTGTCCCATATGCGGGTATCGTATTGAGGTTGAACAAGTAGTGATTAATGTGTCTAATGATAAGATTGTTATTAAGCGTAAGATTAGGAAGAAGTAGTTTTCTTTATCTTAGGTGCTGGTTTTACTAGTTTCATTTCCTCTGCTATACGTTTGGCTTTCTCTATTTCCTCGCTATTGCCTTGCATTATTAATTGATATGTTTCCTTGGTTATTGGCTTGATTATTACGAGGTATTTCTTCGTGTTTGTCTCATCTAATAGTCTTAGTATATACTTGGTTACTCTGAGGGAGCTTATGTATAGCTTCTCTGGATTAGAACTTGTTGGTTGTGGAGGTGTATCTATGGATTCGCCTATTAGTGAGAAGCTGATGCTTTTCTTTCCTTTAGATTTTAGTATTACAACTCTGCTTATCTTACCCTTTACTCTTATCCATTGACCCGATGGTAGTTTTACATATATTCCAGTGGGTTTCTTCAAATCTCTACTACCATGTAACAACTCTTAATGTATCCGGTATTACTCCTCTTCTAACGAGATTTTCATATACGCGCCAAATCCTCTTTACTGTAACGTATCTTGTATCAAATCCTTGTTCTTGCAGGATCTTTAATACTAGGTCTGGGAACTCATCAGGATGTATTCCGCGTGCCATAAGTGCTGCTTCTTTTACGGCTTCAACTATGTCTCTGCTGCTTGGAAATATTCTTTTACCTCTTCTCTTGTTCTCTTCTTCGTATTCCATGATTTCTTGTAGTAAATCTTCAGGGATGTATTCGCTATAGTCTATTTCTTCGATCAAGTTACCACCTAGACTATGTATCGGTTTCTGGTTTTATATAAATATGGTTTATTAGTATGAATACTTCTAGTTATAACAAGGGATGACCGGGCAGAGACGGACTGATCAGTGATGTAGGTGGAGCGACTGGGACCCGCTTCTCTTCTGTAGTAGGGTATATTATTTTCTTTCACAGTAGTTTTTGTCTAGAAACCTTGGAGGGTGAACTGGTATGGGTGAACTGAGGTATCCTGAAGTAATTGAGGAGGTAAAGTCGATTATATGGCCTAAGCCATTGAAGTTGTTTACTGCTGGGCCTGTGGCGTGTTTTCCGGAAGTGCTTGAGGCTATGAAGTTCCAGCAGTTTAGTCATAGGTCTGCTGAGTATAGGGAGTTGCATAAAGACACTACTTTGAGACTTGCCGAGTTCTTGGAGGCTAGGAAAGCGACCGTGTTATTAATACCTGCTAGTGGTACAGGCTTTATGGAGGCAAGTATTCGTAATGCGATCACTCCTGGCGGGAAGGTGTTGGTTACTATTATTGGTGCTTTTGGTAAGAGGTATCGTGAAGTAGTTGAGACTAATGGTAGGAAGGCTGTTGTTTTGGAGAAGAAGCCTGGTGAACCAGTGCTTCCAGAAGAACTTGATGATGCTTTGAAAAAGAATCCTGATGTTGAAGCAGTAACAATTACCTATAACGAGACAAGTACCGGTGTATTGAATCCTCTTAGAGAACTAGCTAAGGTGGCTAAAGAGCATGAGAAACTAGTGTTTGTCGACGCCGTATCAGCTATGGGTGCAGCGGATATTAAGGTGGATGAGTGGGGGTTAGACCTGGTATTTGCTAGTAGTCAGAAAGCATTTGGTGTACCGCCAGGGCTTGCTATGGCTGCTGTTAGTGAGGAAGTATTTGAGAGAGCGAAGAAAATACCTGATCGTGGATGGTATTTTGACTTGTTAAGGCTAAGAAAGTATCTTGAGCAACAATGGTCTACTCCCTCGACACCGCCAATACCGCAGATTATTGGGTTAAACGTTGTTCTCAGGATTATTGAGAAAATGGGTGGCAAGGAGAAGTGGCTACAAATGTATAGTGAGAGAGCAGAAAAGATTAGGAAAGGCGTGCTTGATCTAGGGCTTGAACTCTTCGCGACACCCGGGTATTATAGCCCAACAATAACTGTTGTAAAAACACCACCGGGCATCAAGGGTGTTGAAGTATATGAGGCTATGAGGAAGAGAGGCTTTGAAATAGCTAAGGGCTATGGACCTGTTAAAGAATACACTTTCAGAATAGGGCACATGGGTTACATAACTGATGAGGATATCAAGGAACTATTCGACAATCTTAGAGAGGTAATTGAGGAGTTAAAGAAGAAAGCCTAATTATTTTTAATTAATATTATTTTTCTCTCCTATCTTCTCTTATTTTCTTGTTCTTGGTTAAGCTATATTACTTATTTACTAGGATGACTTATTATCATATAAACAATGCATTTTCTGGAGAGGTGCGGAGAAATGGTGAAAGTGCTCGTAGCAGCACCTATTCATGAAAAAGCATTAGAGATGTTGAAGAAAGCTGGTTTTGAGATAGTGTATGAAGAGTATCCTAGTGAGGATAGATTAATCGAGTTGATCAAGGACGTTGACGCTATAATTGTTAGGAGCAAGCCTAGGGTCACTAGGAGAGTTATTGAAGCAGCTGAGAAGCTAAAAGTTATTGCACGTGCTGGTGTGGGCTTGGACAACATCGATCTTGAAGCTGCTGAGGAGAAGGGTATTAAGGTTTTTAATGCTCCGTCTGCTCCTACTCAGAGTGTTGCTGAGCTAGCTATTGGTTTAATGCTAGCGGTTATGAGGAAAATCGCTTATGCTGACCGTAAGATGAGGGAAGGTGTTTGGGCGAAGAAACAGTGTCTTGGACACGAGCTTAGGGGGAAGGTTTTAGGAGTTATCGGTATGGGTAGGATTGGTTCTGCTGTAGCTAGGATCGCTTATCACGGCTTCGGCATGAAGATTATATATTATGATGTTAGGAAGTGTCCTAAAGAGATTGAGAAAGAATTGGAAGCAAAATGTGTTGATCTAGATACATTGTTTAAGGAAGCGGATGTTGTGACTATTCATGTCCCATTAGTACCGGCTACTAAGCACTTGGTTAATGAGGAGAAGTTGAGATTGATGAAGAAGACTGCTATATTAATTAATACTGCGCGTGGAGGAGTAGTTGATACTGAAGCTCTTGTGAAAGCTTTGAGGGAGGGATGGATTGCTGGTGCTGGACTAGATGTTTTTGAGGAAGAACCATTACCGCCCGATCATCCGTTGACGAAGCTTGAAAACGTTGTATTGACTCCACATATAGGTGCAAATACTGTAGAGGCGCAAGAGAGAGCTGGTATCGAGGTTGTTGAGAAGATAATTGAGTTTTTCAAGTCTAGTTAAAATTAATTTTCTTTTTTCTCTACTCTTTCTTATTATCTCTGCTATGTGCTAGTTGTATTGCTATGATTTTCTTTATATTTTCATCTCTAGTCTTTTTCATTAATTCTAGTAGCTTCCTATCTATTTCATTGATTTCTCTTCTGAGCTTTATACAGGTAAATGTATTGATCAATACTGTTTTCTCGTTAATTCTTGCTAGAATGGGTGTGAACATGATTATTGGTAAGAGTATTAGTATTGCTATGAGTGCTGTGAATGGGTCACCGGATTTTATGTAGAGTATTGGTAGTAGGATTGCAGGGATTATTACTGTTGCTATGTTTCTTGTTTTGCAGTATCTCAGTTTTTCTATGGCTTCTTGTCTTTCTATGAGGAGATTATATGCTTTTTCTGATCCGGTGTCAGTGGTTTTAGTGGTTCTTGTTGTGTGTTCTGTTATATTTATCTTTGCTGAGTAGAGTATTCTGTTTTTCTTTATTGCTTCTAGTACTTGTTTTTCTCCACATATTTGGAATGTTGAGTCGCTATAATTGTATATGAGAATTATTTTTCTGAAT